>USLW01000311.1 GCA_900555605.1 uncultured Clostridium sp.
GTTTACTTTTCTAAGTCCGTTTTTGCTCTCTCTTCCCGGGGATTATGTCCCCCGTCATTTGAGACAGCTTGCAAAGTATAGCACTCTCTCCGAACCATGTCAACACTTTTTTTTGATTTTTTGAAAAAAATTTTTTCACGGCAGAAAGCCGAAGCTTCGCAAATGCGCGGGCCGGGGCTCGCGCATTTACAAAAAATGCAGAAAATCCGGCATCCGCGCGTCTTTCAATCATCCGCTTTCGCCTAAATACTCTTCTTCCGTAATCTCAATATCACCAACAAGCCGCGACATATTCAGCTGAGCCAGTACCAAGTTGTAATAAATTCCTTTTTTCTCCAGCAATTCATTGTGCGTCCCACACTCCGCGACCTTTCCTTTCTCCAGAACCAGCAGGCGGTCCGCATATTTTAAAGTGGACAGCCGATGGGCAATGGCAAAAGTTGTACGGTTCCTGACCAGACGCTGCAGCGCCTGCTGAACGGATAATTCGCTTTCCGTATCAAGAGAAGAGGTCGCCTCATCCAAAATCAGAATTTTCGGATTATGAATAATCGCCCGCGCAATGGCGATCCGCTGTTTCTCACCGCCGGACAGGTTCTGTCCGTTCTGGCCGATGCGCGTATCGTAGCCATCCGGGAACTTCATGATAAAATCATGTGCATTTGCAACCTTGCATGCCCGGATGACATCCTCCGGCGTAGCATCCGGTTTGGCATACAGCACATTTTCCATAATCGTCCCATTGAACAGAAACGTTTCCTGCAGCACCACTCCGATCTGCGTCCGCAGATGATTCTGAGAGATATCCTTGATATTTACGCCGTCAATGCAGATTTCGCCGGAGTCCACATCATAGAATCGGAGCAGAATATTGATCATCGTGCTTTTTCCGGAACCGGAATGTCCCACCAGGCCGATCATTTCCCCCTGCCGCACATCCAGGTTCACATTCTCTAAAACCGGCAGATAGGACTTGTATCCGAAATTCACATTGCGGTACGATACCGCACCTGAAATATCCAGCTCCTTTGCTTCTTCTTTATCGGCAATATCCGGATTCTGATCTAAAATATCAAACACGCGGGAGGCAGCCGCTACATTATCCGCAATAACCCTGGGCAAAGACGCCATATATTCAATGGGACCGTATACCATCATTGCATACGTGGTAAACTGCGTCAGCTCGCCTGCAGTCATTTCACCCCCGAGAATTGCATACCCGCCGTAAGCCAAAAGAACAAGATAGCTCAGGATCGTCAGAATATTCAGCAGCGGCATCGCAGTATTCCAGAACAGCTCATTGCGGACACAAGTATCCTTGTATTCTCCGCACACCTTCTTGTACCGCGCAACCTCGTTGGCCTCTGTTCCGAAGGATTTTACCACCCGGATCCCGCTTAAAATATCCTGCAGCACCGCGTTGCACTTCCCCGCCAGATTCCAAAGCCGTCCGTAAATCAAATTAATGCGCTTCCAATAAAAACGCATGACAAATACAATGAGAGGCGCAGGAATCAGCACCATCAGGGCCATCCGCCAGTTCAGAATGAACAGATACACGGTAATGCCAAACAAAATCAGAATCTGGTTCAGGCATTCGATCGCCTCTCCCTGGATAAAGCGCTGTATCCGGATCGTATCGCGGGAAACCCGATTCATCAGATCGCCGGTTTTGCGCTGATTTGTAAACCCCAAAGACAGCTGATGGATATGTTCAAACACCGTAACCCGGAGCTCATGTACGATTTTTGCACTCAGCTTTGAAAGCAGCCGACCCCGGAAAACCGTCACCACCGTAATGAAAATCCGGCAGCCGGCATACCCTGCCAGAATCAGCGCAAACAGCAGCAGGAAGGACGTCAGGTCCCCGCGCTGATCCGCCGGCAGCAAATAAACTCTGTCCACCAGCTCCGCATAAATTTTAGGCAGTAAAATATTCAGCGCAGTAATCACAAGCAGCATGACCAGTGCGGCGATCAGCAGACCGAGATACGGTCTCGTCATACGGAACAAACGTTTCAGCACATCCGTCTTTTTGGTACAGTTCGGACACAGCGTACTCCCCTCCGGAAGAATTCTTCCGCATTTAATACACTTTTTATCCGGATCCTCCTGCTGGCCGTCCGGCTCTTTTCCTTCCTGCATAAGATTGATTTTTCTGGCGATGGTCGCATACCGGGCGGCATGCTCCATCGTAAAATGCGCGATTTTGACGTACTGATCCGGGGCGGATGCTTCTGCGGCTTCAAGAATGCCCGCACCGCTCATCATGGTGGCCTTATAATCCGTATAAACGCTGAGGCGCTGTCTCTGCCGCACCTCGCCTTTTCCGCCGCTGCCGGAAAGAAACAGAAACTCCTGTTCTGTTACGACGAAGTAGCCGTCGCTGATAAAGGAGCCTTCTTCGGTCAAATCCCAGGGAACGGCATACAGAACCGCACAGTCTCCGCACTGTCTTTCTATCAGATTGACCGCCCAGGCGGGCAGTTCAAACACTAATGTCATTACAGAACAACCTCCAATAAATGCATACTCTTCTTGTCAAGTTCCGTAATATCCGGGATCTCATACCGGTTTCCGTCCGCATCGATTACCAGGATGCGCGTTTCCGTCAGCTTAATAAAGTGATTGCCGCTGTTGGGAACCGTGGCGGATTTGCTGCCGGCGTCCGTCCGGAGGGTCATGTAAATATAGCCGTATTCGTCCTTCAGTGAAGTGATCTGCCGGATGATCGGGGTAAAATAACGTGTATCCAGTTCTTTTTCAATCAATTCGACTTTCTCCTTCGGTAGCGCACGGATATCCCGGATCACGCCGATCTCCTGATCCGGCTCCCGATTCTCTCCTACGCTCCGTACAGAGATGTACTCATAAGGCATGGATAAGGGAAAAGCACGCTGCAGCGCCACCCGCGGGTATGATTGCTCCCCGATTTTTAAGGAAAGGAATCCGCCCTCTGTCAGGGCAAACTGCAGTTCCTCGTTTTCCAGATAGCGCAGCTGCGCAATATCCTCTACGGTTTCCGCGGCTTTCTGTGCAGCCTCTTGTTTTTCTTCCGCCGCTTTCTGATTGAAATCACCCTGCATTTGAATTCCTTCCTTTCCCGCGCGTTTACACGTGCGACTCCTCTTTCAGACCTCTCATTTTCAAAGCTTCCTTCTGAATCTGGTACAGCTTATAATATACGCCCTCCAGCGCGTAGATCTCCTGGTGGGTGCCGCATTCCGCAATGCGGCCGTCATCAATTA
>USLW01000312.1 GCA_900555605.1 uncultured Clostridium sp.
CCCGAAAAAAAGATGGCGGCAAATCGGATTGTCCGATAAACAGGCGCTCACGGCATGGGATACCGCGGCGGTCTGGGGCCTGTATCCTGCTGGAACAGCAGTGGAAAAGGGAGATCCGCTGTTTCCGCGGATTGACACGGCAAAGGAGCTGGAATTTCTGGCGGCCAAGAACGCGGGTCCCGCACAGAAGGTACCGGAAGCTTCTCCCGCACCCCAAGAAGAGGATGCGAACCTGATCGCCATTGAAGATTTTACAAAAGTTGAGATGCTGGTAGCAGAGGTTATCGCTGCGGAAAAGGTCGCTGACTCCGATAAGCTTTTGAAGCTTACCCTGAATACCGGCGCGCAGCAGCGCCAGGTGGTTTCCGGCATTGCAAAATACTATACGCCCGAGGATATGCTGCATAAAAAGGTGATTCTTGTCAGCAACCTAAAGCCTGCCGTTCTGCGCGGCATTGAATCTCAGGGGATGATTTTAGCCGCAACAAAAGGAAAGAAGCTCACACTGGTAACAATTGACGGGGATCTTCCCGCCGGCGCAAAAATCTCGTAATATATGAACACGCAGTACAGGAGGATTCCTGATCATGAAACGAAAAATACAGTTTGGCTGTGCGCTGCTGCTCCTGCTGCCGGCACTTGCAGGCTGCGTTGGCAGCGGCAGCACAGCAGCGCCTCTGGCGTCCGGATCTGCCGGCCTGATACCGAATACGCCGATTTCTGCAGCCCATACGCCGGCCTCCGAAACCAATACGCCGGCTTGTCCGACGCCTGCTGCGGAAAATGAACAGATTCCGGAGGGCGCAAAGTCTTATTTGCATGGGGAAACCGGCAGCCGGGTGCTGATGTCAGCCGCCGAGATCGCAGCGCATAATGAAAAAATGAAAAGTGCCTGCGATGCCCTGACGGATATCCTTGCCATTCCCGCCTCCGTATCCGGCAGCACAGTAGCCGCATATATCCTTTCGGCAAACGCGCCGGCCCTGCCAAAATACAAGGCCGACGGAAGTGCGCTGACAGAGGCAGAAGTAGCAGTATACACAGAAAACCGGAATCTGAAGGCAATTGCGCGGACGGTTTCGGTGCGTATGGGGATCGTCACGTCGCGGGCCAATCTCAGAGCATTACCAACAGAAACGGCATTTTACAAGTCGGCAGAAGCAAGACTTTACGATCAGCTCCAGGAAACCGAGCTGCTGGTGGGGATGCCGGTATGGATTCTGCATACAAGCACATGCGGCAGCTTCTATTATATCCAAACCTATTTCTATCGCGGCTGGGTCCGGACTTCTCATATCGCGGAAACGGAAGATGCAGCCCTTTGGCGTTCTTTTGCCGATCCTGCGGAGTTTGCGGTGGTCACCGCGGCTGCGGTTCAGGTGCCCGGGACAGACATCATATTGGATATGAGCGTCCGCCTTCCTGTCTCCGAGATATCGGAAGCCCGGTGTGAAGTGCTGCTTCCCGTCCGCAATACGCAGGGTATGTTAACGGCACGTTCCGCGGCGCTTCCGAGAAATGCAGTCAGCAAAGGATATCTTCCATATACAAAAAACAATATTTACATACAGGCCTTCCGATATGAAGGCACGCCCTACGGATGGGGCGGCGCAGGCGGCGGCGTGGACTGCTCCAGCTTTATCGGCAATATTTATCGCACCTTTGGTTTTCTGTTTCCCCGCAATACTTCTCAGCAGCGTCTTGTCATCGGCACCGTGGTATCATTTTCAGAGGCGGCAGACGATGCGGCAAAGGCAGCGCAGCTTTCAGCCCTGGAGGCGCCGGCCGTGCTATTTCGGCCGGGCCATGTCATGTTATATTTAGGCCTCAAAGACGGCAGTCCCTATATTATCCACGCTCCGTCCGGCGGAAAAACCGTCACTGCCGAAAAATTAGATAAATTCTCCAATCTGCTCTCCGCCGCATTGATTTCCTGACAACTTGTACGCATAAAACGCGGCTTCCGTACATATGCATGGAATGACAGAAAATCCTGTCATTCCATTTTTGTGCGGGAGTTGTAAACTATGGACCTCAAAAAAATTAAAAACAGTCTGAAATACAAAATCACGGGTGCACAGGACGTTTCTGCAGAAGAAGACCCGGAACTCGAAACCATCCGGGAGGAGCTGATTGAGATCAAACGGCTCATCGCATCTGCCTACAGCAATTTCAACGCCGTCACCGACAAGGAAAGCATCTCCTATTATATCTATTTAATCAAAGCCTACGAAGTAAAATACGACGCGCTGGTCAAGCGCGCAAAGCAGCGCGGCAGCGCCGTACAGGAGGGACTTTTGGGATAAGCCGCGGGGAATGATCATAGGAAACAGTGAATACATATGATAAAGAACGAGTTTTGGCGGAATTTACCGTCGGAGCGCTTTCCTTGGCGCATCCGAAAATCCCGTACGAAATGGGAAAGGAATGAACGAACATATGGGGTTGTTCAAGCGGTTTAAATCAATGGTCAGCGGCTTTTTCGGGGTGACCGCAGGTAAAATGGAAGCACGCAAGCCGGAATATCTGATCGCGGATGCAGAGGCACGCATCCAAAAAAGCAGAAAACAAGCAGAAAAGCAGCTGATTGAAATTCAGACCTGGGCGGAGATGGTGCGCCTGGATATGCGCGCGGAGGAAACACGGCTGGCAGATATCCGGAGCAAAATGTCCATGGCAGCCCAAAGCAACGATCGGACACTGCTGGTGGAGCTGATTATGCAGGAGGAGGAATCCCAGGCGCTGCTGGAGGAACGCAAGCGCCTCCACGAAAACGCAGTCCAGGAGGCGCTGCGGGTGCGTGATCATTACAAGCATTTTGAAGCAGAAATGAAAAGCAAGCTGCGGGAGCTGTCCAGCATGAAATCTCAAACGCAGCTGCTGGTCATGCGGGAAAAGATTGTGGAGCTGGATAATGAATACAGTTCCCCTACGGGAAACGGATACGGAACCGCATCCATGCAGAACGATATGGACCGGCTCAGAAAATCCATCAACGAACGGTGCGCAAGAGTGATGGTCACGGAACAGTTGCGGTCTGAGAATACAGATGCTAAAATAAAGCAGATTGATTATCAGCTGGCCTGGAACCGGGCAAACGAAAAAGCGAACGCGCTTCTGACAGATGGCAGTGGCAGGCGGGAATCAACGAATCATTAAATGCAGGGAGGCATTTCGTTGCGGATCTACACAGGAATCGACATTGTGGAGGTACAAAGAGTCAAAACCAGCATTGAA
>USLW01000313.1 GCA_900555605.1 uncultured Clostridium sp.
CAGGCCTGTGCGCAAGCCTATATACTGCAGGGGCCTTTTCTTTTTTCTTGTGCTTATCCGTTTGCCGCCTGTTCCAGAACCACATAGGAAGCGCCGTCGCCCATGGGGTCGGCAAAGGAACCTTTGATGACCACGGTCTCTATCGTGTACTTGCGGGCATTGATTTTTAAAGCGATGTTGGAGTACTTCGCAATATCTGCGGCAGACAGGCTGGGGGGGGCTGTGATGGACGTTTTTTTTCAGCGAATTGAGAATATCCGGTATTTTCGTGATGTTGGAAACTTTAAAGGCCTGGGGCAGAATTTCCCGGATCATATCAAGTTGATGCGCTTTCCGCATAAAATCACCTTCGGATGGCAGCAGCTTTCCATTCTCATCGTAGAGCTTGCGCATCCGCGCGTAGGCGAGGGCCTGCTGTCCGGTAAGATGCTGTTTTCCTGCGGCCAAAACGAGCTGGCCTTTGCTGTTGCGTACGTCGCATTTTACTGTAATATCCACACCGCCCAATGTATCTATAAGCTGTGTAAAGGAATCAAAATTGAAAATAACGTAGTCCTGGAACGTAATGCCGAAGAATTCTCCCATCACATCATTGAAAAATGTCATGCGTGCGCTTTTGAATTTTCCGGCTTTATATCCGGTGTAGTCTGCCACGATGCCCAAAGCGTTGAGCTTCATCATTCCTTTTACTGCATATAGCTCTGCATCCTTCAGCTTCTGGGAAACCTCTGCACCATAAGGCACATACGTATCGCGCGGAATCATGAAGAGCTTCACGGCGCCTGCGCCGTGATCAATATTTATCAGGCAGATGGTATCATACAAAATGCGGCTGTCGTCCGTGCAAAGGAGCAGGACGTTATAGGAATCATCGGATATTTGGCTTTTTATAGCAGATATAGGATTGCGGTCCGGATTCAGCAGGCTTTCTGCGTGTGCCGCGGAGGGGGCCGCTATATGAAAAAGGCTGCCGAGCAATAAACACAAGGCAGCGATAGTTCTTCGTATTCTGGGCATTGCACTCATACCTTTCTATTGACGGGCAGCAATACCGCTGATATTTATTTGAGTTCTTTTTTTCCGGGAAGAATCTTTTTGAGCTTATCATAATCCCGATTCTGAAATTCAAAATAAATGTGGTGATCGCTGTCCTGTATTTCAACTATTACTGCGTCCGGGTTTATCTTTCCCCCGCCGGAGGAATTAATGCGCAGCGGATATTTGGAAAATGTGCCAAATGAAGCGACATCCTCCATCGCACAGACGATTTCTCCTTTTGGCTTCATCCATTCGGAATCATAAAAAACAAGACTGCCGCCCTCTTGTCTGAAATACAGTCTGCGTTTCGGCTGGGTAAAAATATCGCCGAAGGTAGTGACCAATTTACACAACACATCTTCCGGATTATTTGTCAGCGCCAGTGTTTCGGACATGGCGCGCAGCGCCGAGTTGCTTGCTTCATCTGTCTGCTTTCCGACAAGCGGAGATACCTTCCGAATCAGCTCTCCTGCGGGCATCTGCTCCGGAAGTGCTGTCCCGTCCGGCGTAAATAACGCAAAAAAGGCTTTTTTCTTGGCATCCTTTGTGCTCGGCCTGCCGGCGGATTTCAAAAATTCTTTCTGCGCTTTTATAAATTTATAGACGATCAGGCCGGCCAGGGCGCCGCAGACTACTGCCAGCGTAATCCAGATTGTGGCCTGTTCCTCATAGCGATTTGCCGTAAGAATAAACATCAGGATCAAAAGCAGCATGCTCAAAACACCGGAGATCATCGTCGGCTTGTCCGGCGGCGAAACGGGAAGCGTTTCCACATAACGGCCGAAAGCGCCCTCAAAGGCGTCGTTAATAATTTTTTTCGGATTGATATTATATCTCGAAGTTTGGGTAACCTTTATCATGCACAGCACTCCTGTTTACTTAGTGATTGCAGAAACAACAGATATTATACATGAAAATGCCATGCTGTACAAGGGGAAATCCGGCCGTGGTCTGCGGCGCCTTAGCCGTGCGTGACACCGTCAGGTCAATTCCGCTCTTTTCAGAAGCGGCTGCCACCAGGCTTCATTTTCCGCATACCAGGCAATCACATCCTGCAGGCCGTCCCGAAATGACTTCTGCGGCTGGCAATGAAGCTCCGCAGTAATTTTCGACGGATCGATGGCATAACGCAGATCATGCCCGGCTCTGTCCGCGACAAAGGAGATCAGAGATTCCGGCTTCCGCATAGCGGAGAGAATCATCCGGACGATATCAATATTGGCGTATTCATTGTGACCGCCGATATTATAGAGCGCCCCGGACCGGCCGTTTCTGAGAATCAGATCTACTGCGGCGCAGTGATCTTTTACATGGAGCCAATCTCTGATATTCTTTCCCGCGCCGTATACGGGCAGCGGACGGTCGGCCATGGCGCTGATGATCATCAGCGGAATCAGTTTTTCCGGAAAATGATACGGCCCGTAATTATTGGAACAACGGGTGATATTCACCGGCATTTTGTAAGTCTCGTGATAGGCCCGGACTATAAGATCGGCTCCTGTTTTAGACGAAGAATAAGGCGAACGGGGATCGAGCGGTGTCTCTTCGGTAAAAAATGTCCTACCGTAAGTCTGTATTTTGGTACGACCTTTCACGACTCGACGCACATTTTCGTCTTCGATATGCAAGGGCTGCGGCACATCAAAATCTTTTGTCAGCGAACCGTAGACCTCGTCGGTAGATACTTGCAGAAATTTTTTCCCGGGCAAATAAGTAGGATATCCTTTATCATCTTTACCAGTCGTCCATGCCTTCTTTGCGCATTCGAGCATATTTTGCGTACCTAAAATATTGGTTTGCAAAAAAAGTTGCGGATTGGTTATACTGCGATCGACATGCGACTCGGCGGCAAAATTTACGACATAATCGATTTCCCTGCGGGCAAAAATATTAGAGACCAGTTCGGCATTGGCAATATCGCCTCGCACAAACTCCACTCGCGAATCTTTCAACTCTTCTTTTATGGTTCCGAGATTTCCGGCATATGTCAGTTTATCGAGAATAACGATGGCTATATCATCGTATTTCTTCAACATGTATTTTACGAAATTCGCACCGATAAAACCGGCTGCACCGGTTACCAAATATGTTTTCATAGGTTAAATCATAAATTTAGGGCGCAAGATACATATTTTTTAGCAATCCGCCATTTTTTGCAGTATCAATCTTTTTTCAAAACCCGTCGAAT
>USLW01000314.1 GCA_900555605.1 uncultured Clostridium sp.
GGGCCCCCTTTTGTTTTCGTAAAATGCGCAGGTGAAAGCCCAGGCTTGGGCGGATAAAATAAAAAAGCACCCCGAAGGGTGCAGCCTGCCGCAGGTCTGCGCATAGACGGGCGCGCAGACCGAATCGCCGAATATTAGATTTTCTGTGAGCCGGCAGCGCCTTAAGATCTGCCGGTCTGTCCAGTCGGACAGGTGTCCAGCCCGTCGATCCAGACACATTTGTCCGGTACACTGCCGTGAAGAGACAGCTGCAGCAGGACATCCATGATCCGGTACGTATTGATCACCGACGGGGCGCTGCTGCAGAAACAGATCAGGTTGACGCCGGGCACAATCCCGGCGTCTTGATACGCCGCGAGCTTCTGCTGCTGCCGCTTGGCATATTCCGGGTCTCCCATCATGCCGAAATATTCAATATAGACGGTCCTGCCGTCAGGTCTGCGGATTTTAAAGTCCGGGTAATAGGTGCCGCCGTTTCTGAGCGTGAGCTTTGACTCGTATTCATATAGGAGGCCCACCTCTACCATCAGACTGATCATCAAGGCCTCTGCCCGGGAGCGTACCAGATCGTCGTTGACAGACATGGTGCAGTAAGCGTCCCGGTCCAGCATCCATTGCGTATGCCGTTGCCGGCTGTACTGCAGATGTTCGCATAGTGTGCGGACCTCCCGCTCAAAGCCGTCAAAGTCAAATTGTTTGCCGTATAATCTTTTCACCCGCAGCCGGTGCTGCCGTACCCGCTGCTCGGCGCTGCGGCGCTTGTCCTCCAGGAGGTTGCGCCGAATGTAGAGCTTGACCTTCTGAGGGCGCTGTGCTTTGCGGATATAGGTTTCCTTTCGGTGGGCGTAGATGAAGGGGTCTTTGTAAAAATAGTATTTGAGGCCCTGCTTGGTTTCCGCCCGCTTGCGGTAGTGCTTATAGAACAGGGTGCCCACGGGCAGGGAGGGATCGCGGAGCAGGCGGGAGATCTGCCAGGCGTCAATTAAAGCCTTCTGATATTCCATTTTTGCGTGTGCGGCGGTATCGCCGGTCTGACTGCGCTGCATAGGGTCCGCTCCTTTTCCTTCCGTACCGATCATGCTGAAGCGATCGTGTGCCGGAGCTGTGTTATGATACGCGCGGGGAGGGCTTGAACGAGGTGGTACGGCGGCGCGCGGCCGGCACTGTATGGATGTTACACCGACAGGAGAGATTTTACAATCATGTGATTATTTCCCGAGATTATCCAAAAGAACGAGAAGAAAGCACCGCGGCTTCGGACAGCGGATTTCCGTTTTCTGCGGGGAGGGGGCTTCCGGCAGAACTTCTGCGGCCGGAAAGTCTACCGGGGGAATTTTTCTGCGGCAGGCCGGAGTCAGGGCGGAATCGCGCCTATGGCAGAGCAGCCTGCCCGGCCCGTTTTCCCTTTCTTCCCCGGGCCTCGGAAAAAAACGCCGCCCGATCTGCCCGCGATCATTTCCCGAAATAATCATTTTTTATTTTAATTGATGTTTTAAGCTTTTTTTGGCATATCCCTGATTCTGCTCTCTTGATTGGCTTTGTAAAAAGGTGTATAATTTCTCAAAAAAGGTGTGCAGCAGATGAAATTAAACTTAAAAAAAAGTGATAATCCGGAGTTCCAGTTGTTAGATGGCGGAATGGGAACCATGCTTCAGCCGTTTCTTTCGCCAGGGGAGCCGCCGGAACTGCTGTGCATGACTGACCCGGAGGCAGTGCGCCGCGTTCACCGGCAATATGCAGAAGCAGGCAGCCGCATATTATATACGAATACTTTTGGTGCCAACCGCAGAAAAATGGCTTTATACGGATATACGCCGGCTCAAATTATTCACGCTGCCGTAGCGCTTGCAAAAGAAGCGGCAGCGCTCCATGACGCAAAGATTTATGTTTCGGCCGGCCCCGTGGGAGAATTGATGGAGCCTATGGGCTCCTTAACTTTTCAGGAGGCATATGCGCTCTATCGTGAAATGGCGGAGGCTGCGGAGGCTGCCGGCGCAGATGGCATTGTTTTTGAGACCATGACGGATCTGTCAGAAGCGCGGATGGCGCTGCTGGCGGCAAAAGAGCATACGCAGCTGCCGGCTGCAGTGACAATGACCTTTGAAGAGACCGGCCGGACGCTGACAGGCTGCACCGTAGCTTCCATGGCCTATACGCTGACGGGGATGGGAGCTTCCGCGCTGGGAATTAATTGCTCCTTTGGGCCGGATAAGATATACCCGCTGACTGAAATTTTATGTGCTTCCACCTATTTACCTGTATGGATTAAAGCCAATGCGGGCCTGCCCCATGCGGATGGCAGCGGTTACGATATGGATGCGGAAACCTTTGCGGAGATCATGGTTCAATATGCAGATTTAGGGATTGCAGCAGCCGGAGGCTGCTGCGGAACGACTCCGGACTTTATTCGCGCACTGGCCCGCCGCTTTCAGGGCCGTACCATGGCCATTCAGAAGGGAAAATGCCGGCAGGTGCCGGTGGTATGCTCTGCGCGTCGTGCCGTGCCCATTGATCAGGTCCGGATTATCGGCGAACGGATCAACCCTACGGGTAAAAAAAGTATGCAGAAGGCATTGCGGACCGAAGATCTCGGGTATATATTAACACAGGCCGAGGAACAGGCATCCGCCGGGGCGGATATTCTGGACGTCAATGTCGGGTATCCGGGAGTGGACGAGGTACGCATGATGAATCTGGCTGTATCATGCCTGCGGGAAAATACGGATTTGCCGCTGCAGATTGATTCCACCGATCCTGAGGTCATTGAGGCCGGGCTGCGGGCATTTCCGGGAGTTGCGATTGTGAATTCGGTCAACGGGGAGCAGGTGGTACTCGAGCGCATTTTACCTGTTGTAAAAAAATACGGCGCTTGTGTGGTAGGCTTGACGCTGGATGAGAACGGGATTCCGCAGACTGCCGAGGCGCGTGTCGCGATAGCGGAAAGAATTGTCGAATGTGCCGAAGCATATGGAATTTCCCGGGAAAAGGTTTTTATCGACTGCCTGACACTCACACTTTCCGCACAGCAGGAGCAGGCGAAGGAGACGCTGCGCGCGCTGCGGATCGTCACGGAGCAGCTGGGACTTCGGACTGTTCTGGGCGTATCCAATATTTCTTTCGGACTGCCGGCCCGTTCGGAAATGAACCGCGCATTCCTGCTGCTGGCATTGGAAAACGGCCTTTCGCTGCCGATTATGAATCCCA
>USLW01000315.1 GCA_900555605.1 uncultured Clostridium sp.
CATTGTGCCCGCTGTTTACCGCTACATGCAGAAAGCCGCCCACAAAACACAGCAGCAGCCGGCCTTCTGTCTGCTCCTTCAATTCTATCATACTTTGCATGATATGAGGCGTTAAAATGTAATACGCTTCATGGTCGTTCATACAATATACGTCAAACGCCTCCTCAAAACGCATATTCTCCATCTGGATGCCATGCATCTTCGGCTTGCCGCTGAACCAGCCCCCGCTTTTTTTGGCATAAGCAAATCCCTTTTCACGCACCTGAAGATCCCATTGAAAATCCTTATTAAAGAAAAAAATCATCCATCTGCCCTCAAAGTAAGTGGTGGTGCTGCTGCTTTTTCCGTTGGAGGTTACCTGCTGGATACACACATCGGCCTGTTCAAAAGGAATGCCTTTATATTTTCCGCAGATATAGTCATCGCTGCGGTATCGGTTCCCCATGGACATCATATTTGTATCTGCAATCACCTGCCGGCTGAGCCCTCTGCCCGGATCAAATACGAGGTCCGTAAAATACATTCTGAGTATTTCTTCTACAAACTCTTTTTTAAAAGCTGCTTTATATTTTCTGCCTATGCTACCCCAGGCCGCCGTGAGAAGAATCACAGCCGCAGCAAGGAGAATCACAGAAAAAAGCGGGACCATAAAAAACAAAAGGACAGCCGCTCCGATCAGAAGGAAAGCAATGAGAAATATCCGCATGAGCTTCCGACGCATGCTTTCCAGCCTGTTCAACGCCTCCTCCATCAAGATCTCATCACCAGCCCCTTCTCCTAACCGCAGCGCGGTCTGCGGGCCGCCCCGCTGCGGACAGCTATAACAACACTTTATTTTATCATATGCTATGAAGGATGTCCACAATTACACGCAGCTTCTTCACTGCGGCAGGACCGCAGCCTGGCTTCAGCTGCCTATCTGCGGCGCATAGCATTTCTGAAATGCGGCAGGCAGCGGAAACTTTAGGGCAAGCTGTGTCTCATCCGCCCAGATAAAATCGCCGCCCTCCGTATGACAGTTAAAATGATAACAGGTCATATGCCATTCCACATGCGTAAAGATATGGACAGCTTCTGTTTTTTTTACAATTTCAGCCGACGGAATCCCCCAGTCCGCAAGGACTTGCGCTGCCTCGCCGGCCGTCATGCTGCCCGCCACATTCGGATATTCATAAAAGCCGGCCAGCAATCCTTTCTCGGCCCTTCTGCACAGTGCCAGCCGGCGGCCTCCGCCATGTGCACGGAGATTCTGCTCTGCCCCGGGACACTGCGCCGCTGTGCTGTGCAATATAAATACAGTATATGCTTCTATTCTGCGGGGCTTTTTCTTGCCGCGGACAGGAAGCGCTTCGGCGGTTCCGTGTTTCCGCGACAAGCAGAATGCAGCGGCAGGACAATCCGTACATTTCGGCGGGCCGTTGGGCACGCATACCAGCGCCCCTAATTCCATCAGGCTTTGGGTAAATTCCCCGCAGTGTCCGGCAGGATAAACCTGCCGCAGCGCTGCGGCAACTGACCCGCGCGTCGCCGGGTAATCAATATTTTCATAAGATTCTGCAATTCTTGAAATGACGCGCAGCACATTGCCGTCCACTGCCGGTACAGGCTGTTCGAAGCAGATCGAAGCCACCGCACCCGCAGTATATGCGCCGATTCCCGGCAGCCGCAGAATCTCCTCGTAACCCGACGGAAAAATACCTCCATACTCCTCCATAATACAGACAGCGGCTTTTTTCAAATTTCTGGCGCGGCTATAGTATCCGAGGCCCTCCCAAAGCTTAAGCAGCAGCTCCTCTTCTGCGTCTGCCAGATCACGTATGGTCGGCAGTGCCGCAAGAAACCGCGTATAGTAAAGCTTGACCGCCTCCACCCGTGTTTGCTGCAGCATGATTTCCGACAGCCAGATATGATACGGTTCCCGATCCTCCCGCCACGGAAGCTTTCTATGATGGATCCGGTACCAAGGCAGCAGCACTTCCGGAAGCAGCTTTATGTGCGGCTGCTGAAAAGCTGTCTGAGATCCGATGTGATTTTCAAACTGATGATCCGTATAAAGTTCCATATGACTTCCATTCTTTTTCAATTTTAAAAATTGGCGGGTTTGGCGGCGCCGAAATGCAGGCGCTTCCCTCCGCAAAGACTAAATTTCTGCCCGTTCCGGGCCGGAACGCAGCATTTTTTTCGATTTAGTATACCATTATGCAGACCGTATTTCAATTTCTGCCGCCGCAGCCCCGGCCCTGCCGCAGCCCCCGCCGCGAATCAGGAACAGACAAATCCGCGGCTGAATCCTGTATTGCTTTTTTCAGATCTATATGGAATAATATGCCTCATCCGAATCTGAAAAAGAAAGAAGGAATTCAAAATGAGCAATCAGCAGCAAAACGCAGGCCCTTTATTAGCCACAGACGCATTGGGCCGCGCACTGCCCACGGCAGCGGAGACAGGTTTGCCCCGTAAAAATCGTACTGTAGGACTGTTCTATTTTTTATGGAACGGCGAGCACATGGGACAGGATCACCGCCCCTTCGATGTCAGTAAAATTCTGTCGGCAAATCCGAAAGCAGGCTATGACACGGACGGCAGCTATTGGGGCAAAGTCGGACAGATGCATCACTGGGGCGAACCCATGTTCGGCTACTACTATGCTATGGATGAGTGGGTCATGCGCAAGCACATCGAAATGATCACCCGTGCGGAGATTGATTTTCTCGTATTCGACACTACAAATAACGTTACCTATGAGCCTCAGGCAAAGCAGATGCTCCGGCTGCTGTCCGAATATCGGCGCGAAGGCTGGAACACGCCGAAGGTCTTATTTTACACGAACACCCGTTCCGGTGAGACTGCACAAAACTTATACGAAGCAATCTATAAGCCGAATTACATGCCGGATACCTGGTATTGTTTTGATGGAAAGCCCCTGATCATTGCCGTTGCAGAGGAATGCTCCCCTGAAGTCAGAGCGTTTTTTACCATTAAAATGTCACAGTGGCCAAATGAGCCTACCAAAAAAGGCGGATGGCCCTGGATGGATTTTACCCGGCCGCAGCGTGTATTTGAAAATGCAGCGGGCGAAGAAGAAATTATCAACGTCTCCGTGGCCCAGCATCCGCAGCTGCGTTTCGGCGATTCCGCCATGTACGGAGAGGCCGGAAACCGCGGCCGCTCCTACCATAACGGCGCAGAGGATCCA
>USLW01000316.1 GCA_900555605.1 uncultured Clostridium sp.
GCCGAAATGACCTCACCTCCATGAGGCGGGCTGTTCCGCTGCATCTTTCGGATTTTTATACATATGGTACGGCACAGATCGGCGGAGTTAACCAGTCGATATATAAGTGGTTTCCTTATTTTAAAAACTGGGGCACCTCCGATATGACAATGGATCCTGATCCATATATGCTTCTCAGCCATTTTGCTCCGATGGTAGTTTTTTGTATCAATCCGAGAGCTGATCAGACTGCGGACAGAGAGTTCCTAAAAGCTTATCAGGATTGGCACAATAGTCTTGGCGAATTTTTCTATGCCGACTATTATCCGCTGACAAAATGGTCTGCCAGTGAGAAGGATTGGGCGGGGTGGATGTTTTTTGATCCTGAAAAGGGCGGCGGCTTTATACAGATGTCTCGTCATGCGGATAACCACGACAGTGCGATGAAATTTCAGCTAAAAGGGCTGAATGCGCAGGACCACTATATTCTGACTGACTTTAACGGCAACTGCGGCGGAACCTTTACCGGAGCAGAACTACTTGAAAACGGCTTTACAGTGGTACTGCCGGAGGCAAAGAGCGCAACGCTCATCAAAATTGAAAGAAGCTCAAATCATTCATAACAGCATTACGATTTACGTCCGAATGGAAAATAAAAATATAAAATTATTATGAGGTGACAAAAATGAAAACAAAAGCAGGAATTAAAATTTGTGCCGCACTGATCATCTTGGCGCTGATCCAGACAATCGTGCTTCCGGGTGCCGTATTTGCGGCAGGTGAAACATATTTAAGCGACTTGACGCCGTCGGAGGTACACGCCCATAGCGGTGTAAACGGCGGGCAAGTCAAAAACGATGCGGAATGTTCAACGGGAGGAAAAATTACCATTGCCGGGAAACCGTACGACAAGGGCATCAGCTTTCATTTGGCAAATGACGGCGGTTATGTTTTATATGATCTGACCGGCAGAGAATTCAAAACCTTTCACGCAATTATTGGCAAGGACGATGTGAATGGAGCAGGCGGTGATACAACGCCCGTTCAATTTAAAGTTTTTGCAGATGATGAGGAAATATTCGTTAAAACATTAGGCATGAATGTTACTGAAGAGGTTTACCTCGATATCACGGGAAAAAATGTGATCAAGCTCTACGGAATTTCGACAGGCGCAAACGAAGCTTACTGCAGCGTCGCTTTTGCAGATGCTTTTTTCTCAACGCAGTCCTTAAAGCCGGAAATTCCGGAATCCCCGAATTCTGCAAAATCGGCTGATTATGTCAGCGATATGATTTGGGAGGCTTTTAACGGCTTCACAGACGGAACTGTCACGCAGAAAGTTTTCAGGGACACTGATATTCTTGGCGCACCGATCTCTTTCGGCGGAGAAACGATCCAAAAGGGAATTTCCATGCACGCGCTTCCCGGAAACGGAGCCGCTTATGTTGAACTGAATATCAATGGACTTGGTTATACCAAACTCGGCGTCGTTTTAGGCTTCCCAGAGATTGCGCTTGATCTTGTTGATACGCATTTTAACTATGTTATCCTTGGAGACGGCGTTGAGCTATACCGGTCTGCAGATGTAACGGAAGGCTTTCAAACACAAACGATCGAAGTCGATATTACCGGCGTTAAAATTCTGAAGCTTGCGGTTGATTCTGGTGAGATACATAGCGGCGACGTTGCAGTCTGGGGAGGTGCGGTCCTGACGACAGGTGCGGATACCTATGAATTTATTCACGGCGCGGCCAGCCCCGTCGAACCGACCGTACCGGAAACCGGAAGCTGTCTCGGTACTGTGCAGATCCTATTTGTTTTTACAGCTGTGTCTGTCTCTCTTGCAACCTTTTTACGCAAGAAAACGAATTTACTGCGGACTTTCGTGCAAGATGCAGAATAAGCATATTATGAGGTGATTAAGAATGAACTTATCCCTAAAAACAAACTTTTTTGTTGCGATTATGGTTTTCGCGATACTTCTGACTTATATCCTTGTACCTTCCGGTGCCGTGATGGCGGAAGACGCATATTTAAGCGATATGACACCGGTGTCCGAATTTGCCCATCCCGGCGTTAACGACGGAAAAATCAAAAATGATGCAGAGTGTTCACTGGGTGGAAGAATTACAATCGCCGGCGTATCTTACGACAAGGGCATCAGCATGCATCCGGATGCAAAGGAGGCATATGCCATATATGATATCTCAGGTATGGGGTATCAATCCTTTTACGCCGTTATCGGTAAGGACGACGTAAATACAGTGGGAGACAAAGAGGTCATCTTTCAGGTCTTTGCTGATAATGCGCTGAAGTATGAAAAGAGAATGATAAACGGCCCGGGGGAAAAGATTTTTGTAGATATCACAAATGCAAAGGAGCTTAAGCTTGCCGTTTTGCCCGGTGCGGATACAGAAGCCTATGATTCCAGCGATTTTGCTGATGCACAGCTTTCAGCCTTATCTGTTGAGTCGCTGAAGGAAGCGTTTTCATCAGAGGTACCTTCCCCGAATGAAAAAAAAGCCCATGATTATATCAGTGATATGACTTGGTCTGCCTTCAACGGCTACACAGATGCGACAATCCCTGAGAAGGTCTATAAAAATACGGATATTTTCGGAGAGCCTATTTACTATCAAGGGGATACGTTTTCTAAAGGCTTCAGTTATCATGCAGGTCTCGGCAACAGGAGTTCGTACGTCGAGGTCAATATCAACGGGCTGGGGTATGTAGAATTCGGAGCGGTTATCGGATCGCCGGATTTACTGACGTCCGTCCATGGAACAAGTTTTGAATTTGTTGTTCTCGGAGATGGTGAAGAATTATATCGTTCTGAAACCATTACAGAAGCCATTGCAGGATACGCGATACAGGTGGACATCACAGATGTTAAAATGCTGACATTGGCGGTGGATTCGCTTGACGATATCTCGGGGGATGTCGCTGTTTGGGCCGGTGCCGTCGTCTCCACTCAAAATGACACAGAAAAGCTTGTTTATGCCGCAGTAGAAGGGTACACGCCCGCACCGGAAAAAACGGCCGGCACGCCGTCCGGGAATGGAGAAACGACTTCTCCGTCCGCAGCAGCAACCGCGCCTCAAATAACGGACAGCCGGACCGCGGCAGCAACCGCGCCGGCTGACGATGCGCAGTCTGACGGCAGCACGCCTATCTGGACATGGATTGTACTGGCG
>USLW01000317.1 GCA_900555605.1 uncultured Clostridium sp.
CGGTAAGAGGCGCAAGACACCTGCGGGAGCTGGCCGGCGCCGCTGCCCTGGGGTATGAATGTTATGTTGCGTTCGTCATTCAAGTGCCCGGCGTCTCGGAGGTACGGCCTAACAGGGAGACAGACCCAGTTTTTGCAAGGGCTTGGGCCGATGCAGAACAGGCAGGCGTTAAAATGATATTTCTGCAGTGTGATATAAAAGAAAATGAATTGAAGGTGAAGGATCCGTATGCATATTGTTGAAGTAGTCGCTGCCCTGATATGGGAGAAGGACCGTTTTATGATCTGCCGGCGCCCTGCGCATAAAGCCCGCGGGTTCCTGTGGGAATTCGTCGGCGGCAAAGTAGAGGCCGGAGAGACAAAGGAGCAGGCTCTGATCCGGGAGTGCCGGGAGGAACTGGCCGTCACCGTTTCTGTCGGCAGCGTATTTATGGATGTTTTACATGAATATCCCGATATTACGATCCATTTGACGCTGTTCGACGCCGCGATTCAAGACGGCATACCGCAAAAGCTTGCGCATGACGAAATCCGCTGGATTTCCCCAGGGGAGATCCCACAATATGAATTCTGCCCGGCAGATATAGAAATACTGAAAAAGATTCAGGCACGCACAGCCGGCTGAAAAATACGCGGAAGCATTCTCCGCTGTTTATGGTTTCTTGAAAACCTACTAAAAACATGTTATTATTAGGTTATTAAATTCTGAGGCAATCATATGAGAAATTTCTCACATGATTCTTCAAAAGAATGGAGGCTTACGCGTGAAAATTTCAACAAAGGGGCGTTATGCGCTGCGTATGCTGCTGGATTTGGCGGAGCATCAAAGCAGCGGCTTTATTTCCCTGAAAGATATTGCGGAACGCCAGAACATCTCCAAAAAGTATCTGGAGCAAATTATTCCTATTTTTAATAAATCTGATATGCTCAGAACCAGCCGCGGATTTCAGGGCGGATACCGGCTGGCGAAATCGCCTGATAAATATACCGTCGGGGAAATACTCCGCCTTACAGAGGGAAGTCTTGCTCCGGTCTCTTGTTTGGAGCAGGACCCCACGGTATGCCGGCGCAGCCGGGAGTGTGCTACGCTTCCCGTTTGGCAGGGACTTTACCAAGTGATTAACGAATATCTCGACGGTATTACGCTGCAGGACATTCTGGACAGGCAAAAAGAACGATATACAAACGATTACACCATTTAGCACAAGGGCCGTCTTTCAGAGGACACGGACCGCGCCGCAGACGGCCCGGATCCTTCTGATTCCTGCAAAATACTTTGCAGCTGGAGTTTCATCGTAATTTCCTGCTTCCGGCCGCCTCACGATTCGGCAAACATAGGGGTGGAAAGATAACGTTCACCGGTATCCGGCAGAAGCGCAACAATCATCTTGCCTTTATTTTCAGGACGTTTGGCAAGCACCGCTGCGGCAAACACAGCAGCGCCGGAGGAGATGCCCACCAGCAGGCCCTCTTTTCTGGCCAGCGTACGGCCGGTCTCAAAAGCGTCCTCGTTTTCCACGGTAATGATCTCATCGTAAATTGCAGTGTCCAGCGTATCCGGAACAAAACCTGCGCCAATACCCTGAATTTTGTGCGGACCGGCCGTGCCCTTGGAGAGCACAGGTGATCCGGCAGGCTCAACAGCAACTACCTTTATCTTTGCGTTTCGGCTTTTCAGATACGCGCCTACCCCGGAAAGCGTGCCGCCGGTACCTGCGCCGGCCACAAAAATATCCACCTTGCCGTCAGTGTCTTCCCAGATCTCCGGCCCGGTCGCAGCACGGTGCGCAGCAGGATTGGCAGCATTGGTAAACTGACCGGGAATAAAGCTGTTGGGGGTTTCGGCTGCAAGCGCCTGCGCCTTGTCAATGGCGCCTTTCATCCCCTTGGCGCCATCAGTAAGAACCAGCTCCGCGCCGTAGGCTTTCAACAGATTGCGGCGCTCAATGCTCATCGTCTCCGGCATAGTAAGGATCACTTGATACCCTCTGGAGGCTGCTACCGCCGCCAGTCCGATTCCAGTATTTCCGCTGGTAGGTTCGATAATAACGGAATCCGGTTTCAAAATCCCCTTTGCCTCTGCGTCATCGATCATGGCCTTGGCAATTCGGTCTTTCACGCTTCCGGCCGGATTAAAATACTCCAGCTTTCCGTAAATCGTTGCACCGAGCCCTTTCTCCGCATTGTAATTTGTCAGTCTCAGCAGCGGCGTCCCGCCAATCAGATCGGTAATGCTATCATATGTTTTCATGATTTCTTTGCTCCTTTATATAAATATATTCTTAAGCCTCGGAATTTCATCACTTATTGCATTTGTTTTTATATCGAACGCCCCTGTGCAGCCGCTTCATGATATCACCTCAAATCATTTCTTATAAAGCATATTAGTTTTATAGGTTTTATAGTATCGCGTCTTCCGCGTTTTGTCAACCCCGCCAAATAAAAAATCGAGACGATCCGGGTACCAGGCTTTTCAAAGAATCCGCTTCTGCAAAATGACGGGTTATAAATGCATGTGATTCCTTCCGAGGGGCGGCTTTCTTTTTAAATCCGGTTTGATTTATAGCATTCTATGATACATTTTATGATATTCAGGAAACTAAAAATTTTTATATCTGCACGCTTGACAAGTACGCAGCGGCTTATTACAATATATCATATTAAACACATAGGAATTATGTGTTTAATATATCATCAGGAGGTCCCCTTTATGATCAGCATCACAGTAAAAATGCTCCGGCATAATTTCAGGAACGGACGAATGTGTCCGTGTATTTAAATAAGCGATCTCTCTCCGCATGCCGGTCAGGAAGATGAAGATCATAAAATGATCGGAATTTCAGCAGGGCCGGAACCGGCTGAATTTGGAACCGGCTGAATTTTAAAATTGAGAAAGGATGAATATAACTATGCGCTATACATACGGCAATCATTATAAATTTGAAACCATTCAGCTGCACGCGGGCCAGGAGACCCCCGATCCTGCCTCCGACGCCAGAGCTGTCCCGATCTATCAGACGACCTCCTATGTTTTCAGGAATTCCGCCCATGCCGCCGCTCGTTTCGGTCTTGCCGATGCCGGCAATATCTACGGAAGGCTCACCAACTCTACACAGGATGTATTTGAGACCCGCATTGCCGCGCTGGAGGGCGGCGTCGCGGCCCTGGCTACTG
>USLW01000318.1 GCA_900555605.1 uncultured Clostridium sp.
GGCGGTCAAGAAAAGCCGTTAAATCCGTGCCCTCAGGGGCATACTGCATTAGGGTTTGTATGGAACCTTGATGTGTATATCTTCTTCCCGTAATCACCGGATACCCTAAAATCAGAGCATTTGGTTTATTTTCTCCCTGCAAGCATCCGGCTTGCTCCGCAATCTCCGGGTCATTCCAATAAACGCCCAGTGAGGCCGCCAAATGGCCGCCTGCCGAAAAGCCGCACACTGCAATCCGCTCCGGATCTATATGCCACTGCGCGGCATGCGCACGGATATATTTCATCGTTTTAGACAGATCCGTCAGCGAATTCGGAAACTGGGCGTATTGCCCGACAGAATAACGTAATACAGCTGTATGGAAGCCTTCAGCCATAAACGCCATTGCGATAGGATCAGCCTCACGCTCCGAAGTCATCTGATAACCGCCGCCCGGACAGACCAGCACCAGCGGCCGTTTCTGCGAGTTCGGCAGTTCCCAGGCAGTTACCTGCAGATAGACATCAAAGTAGACTCTCCCGTCTTCTGTAAGATTTACATGTTCAACATTCATTTATAACGCCCTCCGTATCTACTGATTTTATCACTATACAAAACGGTATCATAAACGCTTTCTTGACGCAAGTCAATCACAGAAGCACAGCTTTTTAAATGCCGCCGGTTGACGGTCCCTGCCGTTTATTATAAAATAAAAATTCTAATGTGACTCTATCGACGAGAGGAAGGAAATTGAAAATATATGATTATTCTCATCGGAGGTGCCTCTCACACCGGAAAAACCGCCTTATCACAAAGACTTTTAGAAAAATATCACTATCCGTATTTCTCTATTGATCATCTGAAAATGGGACTGATCCGCAGCGGCAGGACAACGCTTACCCCGGAAAGCGATTGTTTAACCGATTATCTTTGGCCGATTGTCAGAGAAATAATCAAAACCGCTATAGAGAATAAACAGAATTTAATTGTAGAAGGATGCTATATTCCGTTTACCTGGCAGAATGACTTCAGCAGCAATGATCTGGCACAGATCCGATACGTTTGTCTGGTTATGACGAAAGACTATATTGTTTCTCACTTTTCCGATATAAAAAGATATTCCGGTACGATTGAAAAACGTCTTGATGACACTGATTTGACACAGGAAGTGCTGATAAAAGAAAATACGGCAAATTATGAATTATGCCAAAAATACGGATGCGACTATATCCTGATCGATAAAGAATATAAGGTGGATTGGCCGGAGTAGCCCAATGACGCGCCGATAATAAATATATACTTATTTTGAGTAAGGCAATCATTCTGTTCATGAGCTCTGATCCGACGCTTTGTCCTTAATAATATATTTTGACCCAGGACACAAAATGAAGTGCCTGTCGCCTGTGCAATTATATTGTCTCCGAAGGAGGTGACATAAAACGGATGGAAATATTAAGGGAAAATTAGGGGGAGTAACAACAAAAGGCTTTTTGACCGAATGATCAAAAAGCCTTTTGTTATGCTGGTCGGAGTGACCTGACTTGAACAGGCGACCTCTTGCACCCCAAGCAAGCACTCTAGCCAAACTGAGCTACACCCCGAAAGCGCAAGCGTGATTATATCACACCCTATTTAGATTGTAAATACCCTGATCTTGCTGTCACTTGAATTTTTTATTTGCCTGGCGGACAGCAATGAATACCGCAATGAACAGGCTGACAGCACTGGTTACTAAAATAATAGCGGTCCAATTCGGGGTATGGTCTTCAGCGCCGGAAGAAGGTCCCGGACTTGCAGATGCAGTCACTGCCGACGGTGACAGTACTTCCGGAGCCTGATCCGCGGCACACACCATGGTTCCCCCCAACAGACAAACCAATAAAAATGCGAATATTCCGAGCCGGATTCGTTTTCTCATCGCTACCTCTTTGAATAAAAATAAAACCCTCCGTTATAAAAATACCGGAGGGCTTTTCTACTGGCAGGGGAGACGCGAATCGAACACGCAACACACGGTTTTGGAGACCGTTGCTCTACCAGTTGAACTACTCCCCTGCGGAGCGGTGTTTAGTATACAATAGTCCAAATCGCTTGTCAATACTATTTATCCAAATAGTTTGTGCAAAAGATCCCCGCCCCTACCAGCAGAATATCAAATAAGAGCATGAACAGAATTTCAGCAGAAAAATTTCCGTGAAAAGCCCCGGTAAAAGAAGCATCTGACAATACCCCCTGCCAAAATAACGTAACAATCGCACCGCAAACCATACCTGTAACACCATAATAAGTGAGCGCTTCCGCACGTTCCAGCAGCTTTGACAGCAGCTTAGAAATCAATACAAATCCAACCGCCGCGCCGGCGGCAAACAGGAGCGCTACAAAAATCCCAGCGGATGCCTCTTTCGCAGCAGAAAAATCTCCCTGCACCATATATTTCAGCCAATCCGTGCATTGTCCTACCGCATAATATACAGTGCCGTACTGTCCAATTACCATAAGAAGTACAGAACCGCTGACTCCCGGAACAGACATCAGGGAACAGGAAAACGCGCCGGCCAGCAGCACCGTCAGGAACGGAATGATCCCGGAAATTTCTCGGATCGCAATATATCCGCTGTCTGCCTGCGCAGAAGAGAGGTAAGACAGTCCGGTCATTACGATAAAAGCAGCTGCTGTAATAAGCAGATATCGAGGCCGGAAGGCGATTCCCGTCATCTTTCGTATCATGAGTGGAAAGCTCCCGATTACAAGCCCGATGAAAAAGAAATATGCCTCTTGTGTGTATTCTTCGCATACCCATAAAATCAGCTTTGCAGAAAGAAGAATCCCAATTATGCCTCCCAAAGCAATCGGAAGCAGAAATATAAGATTCTTTTTTACATTCTGCCGAAAATGGCTGACAGCATAAATCAGTCGTTCATATAAGCCGACTACAACTGCAAATATGCTGCCGCTGAGTCCGGGTATCACCACCGCGATTCCGATCAGGATTCCTTTTATAAAATTTACAATACTCTTCATTGCTTCATCCCTTTTTCGGTAGTATACTAAACAAGCATACATTATTTATATGCCTATGAGCCTACCACTATGTTTCGGGAGCTGAAGCCGGATTGGATATAAAAAACAAAAAAACACGCAGAAATTTAATGGCACTGATGATCGCCGCAGCATTGGCG
>USLW01000319.1 GCA_900555605.1 uncultured Clostridium sp.
CCTGCCGGTACGCAGCCGGGAGCTTCCTTTAAAATGCGAGGCAAGGGCATTCCGAAGCTGCAGTCTTCCGGCAGAGGAGATCAATATGTGCGCGTTAACGTTCAGGTTCCTAAAAATCTGACGGAGAAGCAAAAGGAACTGCTGAAACAGTTTGCCGAAACATTGGGAGAGAGTGCTTCCGGAAAAGGGGGCGGCAACCCCTCAGGAGAAGAAAAGCGTTCTTTTTTTGGAAGAAAAAAATAAAGCATCGGATTTTTGTACACATGAAAAGCCGGCGGCCGCACATTCAGCGCAGCTGCCGGCGTTTTTTCGTTTCCCCTGTATGTTTTGCATCATTTCGGTAAGAATAAGCCATAACGTTATGATATGGAGGGAAACGACATGCAAATGCGTTCTGATTTAGCCTTAGAAGCACGGGAAATGATTGACGAAAAACGGACCGGTGCCATGAAGCAGGAAAATAAGCTTCCTGAGGGTATGACCGTCAGTACGGATGATAAGGATTTTCTGCTGATCACGCGGATCTCGATTGACAGCGATGAAGCCGAGCGGGTCATCGGCAAGAAAAAGGGCAGATATATTACCATTGAATTAAAGGATGAGGAGCTGAACACGCTGCGGATTCATAAAGAGGTGGCGTATACCTTATGCGAAGAACTGGCGCCTTTTGTCAGACAGGTACCGAAACCGGAACCGAGCGTCATGGTGGCAGGCTTAGGGAACTGGCATATTACTCCGGACTCCTTAGGACCGAAGGTAGTAGAAAAAATGGTGGTCACGCGCCATGTAAAATCCCATGAACAATATAAGCACGATCTGGATGTACGTCTGGGGAATGTCTGCGCGGTGGCACCGGGCGTCATGGGAATTACGGGTATTGAAACCGGTGAAATTCTGAAAGGATTAGTAGAAAAGGCAAATCCGGATATTATTTTTGCCATCGATGCCTTAGCCTCCCGCAAGACCTCCCGGGTGAACACAACGATACAGATTACAGATACCGGGATCGTACCGGGATCTGGGGTAGGAAACCGCAGAATGGAGCTTTCCAAGGAGTCACTGGGGATCCCTGTGATTGCCATCGGCGTTCCAACTGTAGTAGACGCGCTGACACTGGCAAAGGATTTATTGGAAAAAGCCGAAGGCGGGGAAGTCGGAGACGATCTGATTGAAGGAATTTCCAAGACCTGCGGAGCGGATATGGTGGTAACGCCGAAAAATATTGATGTGGCCATTGAACGCATGGCGGTGGCGATCTCCAACGGGCTCAACATGGCCATTCACAAGGGGTTTGATTTCGGAGATATCAGCGAGTATCTGATGTAAAATGAACCTGTTTTTTTTTGAACGCCTGTGATATGATAACCGCATACCATTTTTTTGGGGTGATGGAAGTATGCCGGAACAAGGCCGGACAGAAGCCGCCCAGCGGGCGGCGGCACTGCGGAAACAATTGGATCAATATGCGTATGAATATTATGTATTAGATCAGCCGAGCGTATCGGATGCAGAATATGATCTGCTTTATCGGGAGCTTGTCGGGCTGGAGCAGCAGAATCCGGAGCTGATTACGCCGGATTCTCCCACGCAGCGCGTGGGCGGACAGCCCATGGAGGGCTTTGAAAAATTTACACATCATGTGCCGCTGCAGAGCTTAGATAATGTGTTCAGTGAAGGCGCGGTGCTGGAATTCTGTGATAAGGTGAAAGCACAGTTTCCGGACGCGCGTTTTGTTGTAGAGAAAAAAATCGACGGCTTATCCGTAGCGCTGACTTATGAGGACGGATTGCTGACCGTCGGCGCAACGCGGGGAGACGGCAATATCGGCGAGGTAGTCACTTCCAACCTAAAAACCATCCGTTCTATCCCTCTGCGGCTTAACTACCCTGTAAAGCGGCTTGTGGTGCGGGGTGAGGTGTATCTGCCGCGGGATACTTTTTATAAAATCAATGCAGAACAGGAGCGCAGCGGACAGCCGCTGTTTGCCAATCCGCGTAATGCAGCTGCCGGTTCTTTGCGGCAGCTGAACCCGAAGATTGCCGCGGAACGACAGCTGGATATTTTTATCTTTAACCTGCAGGAGGTGGAAGGCGCTGTGCTTTTTTCGCACAGCCAGTCCCTTGCATATATGAAAGAACAGGGCTTTAAGGTTAGTCCCGGTTATCAGGTCTGCAGCGACGGCGCTTCCGTATGGGAAGCGGTTCGTGCCATTGGGGAGCAGCGGGAGACCCTTGGCTACGAAATCGACGGCGCGGTCATTAAAGTAGATGATTTTAAACAGCGGGAGCTGATAGGGGTAACCTCAAAATTTCCTAAATGGGCTACGGCATATAAATTTCCCGCCGAAAAGAAATATACGAGATTGCTGCGTATAGAGGTGAATGTGGGACGTACCGGCGTACTGACCCCTCTTGCGATTCTGGAACCGGTTCATTTGGCCGGCTCTACGATTTCCAAAGCAACGCTGCATAACATGGATTATATCCGGGAAAAGGATATTCGGATCGGGGATATGGTACAAATTATGAAGGCCGGCGACGTCATTCCCGCAGTGGTATGCGTAGATACCGAAGCGCGGGAAAAGGATGGAACGGAACGGACGGTATTTATGATGCCGCAGAAATGCCCTGTCTGCGGAAGTCCGGTGGAACGGGAAGAAGGGGAGGCGGCTTACCGCTGCCTTGGAATTGAATGTCCGGCCCGTCTTTTCCGGGGACTGGTACATTTTACCTCCCGGGATGCAATGGATATCGAGGGACTCGGCCCTGCTGTCATTCAAGCTTTGCTTGACCACGGACTGGTGGCGGGAATTCCGGATATTTACCGTCTTGAGGCGCATCGGGAGACTTTGACGCAGATTGAGCGAATGGGCGAGAAATCTGTTGAGAATTTGCTGAACGCCATTGCACGTTCTAAAGAAAATGAGTTATACCGCGTACTTTTCGGTCTTGGCATTCGTCATATCGGGGTGGGTGCCTCGAAGGAGCTTGCCAAGGCCTTTGGCAGTGTATCCCGGGTTGCGGAGGCCACTGTGGAGCAGCTTGCGGCGCTGCCGGATTTCGGTATGATTATGGCTCAGAGTGTATATGATTTCTTTCGGATGGAGCAATCTCTGCACACCGTGCGTCTTTTAGCGGAGGCCGGGGTGCGGAT
>USLW01000320.1 GCA_900555605.1 uncultured Clostridium sp.
CTCCTGCCCGCGGCGGCGCGGCGGACAAGGAGAGCGCCGCCCGCTTTTTGCAGGGAAAAACCAAAGCGGGGCCGATCCCTGCAAATTTTTGTTTGGCCCCGCAGCTTTGGTTCAGCGATAACTTGCCCTTGACGAATACGCGGATTGGTATAGAATAACAGAGGATTGAAATATTATAATGATAAAAAGAAAGGATTTCCCCTGACGGCATGAGTAAGGATCAAAATAGGACAGCGCCGCTTGTGACGGTCTGCTTGGCAACTTATAATCATATTTGCTATTTGCGCCAATGTCTCGACAGTATTTTCAGTCAGAAAGTAAATTTTCCGTATGAAGTGCTGATTCATGACGATGCCTCTTCTGATGGCACGCAGGATATGATCCGGGAATATGCGGCGCAATATCCGGACCGGGTCCGGACAATGCTCCAACAGGTGAACCAGCAGTCCCAGGGAATCAAGTCGTTTTATACGCTGATGCGCAATGCCCGGGGAACTTACATTGCATTGATTGAAGGGGATGATTACTGGACCGATCCCCAAAAGCTTCAGAAGCAGGCAGATTATATGGAACAGCATCCCGGCTGTACGCTGTGTGTGCATGCAGCGGTCACAGTAGACGGAGAAAATCATGTTCTGCAGAAAATTCTGCGGCCGGCAGAATGCAGCAGAGATCTGACAGCCCAAGAAGTGATCGGAAAAAGCGGCTGGTTTGCCACTGCCTCCATGGTACTCCGGCGCAATGCGGTGCAGCAGCTGCCAAACTTTTATTTTCATGCGCCGGTGGGAGATTATCCCCTATCGGCACATTTGGCCATGAACGGATCCGTCCATTATATTGATGCCTTTATGTCCGCATACCGTATCAATATATCGGGATCCTGGACAAGCACGGTATGCGGCAGCCGAAAAAAGTACCGGCAGCACATGGAAGAAATGAACAAAATGTTTGCGGAAATTGATAGCGAGACGGACGGACAGTATCACGAAACGCTCTCAGGCGTGCTGCTGAAGCGAGAGTTTGATCTTGCTGTCCTGAATGACGATCTGAAAACAATCCGCCAGGAAAAATATGCCGAGATTTACCGGACGCTGCCTGCCGTTCAGAAACGCAGAATCCTGCTCTGGGGACATTTCCCGCGGCTGCATAAATTTTTGCTGCGTTTAACCGGAAGGGATTGACCCATGGGCGAGGAGACAATGAAGACCAAAGTCATATCCGGCCTGTTCTGGCGTTTTTTAGAAAAAGGCGGCGGCCAGCTGATACAATTTATCGTGCAGATTATATTGGCCCGATTCTTCCTGACCCCGGAGCAATACGGAATCGTCGGCATGATCACGGTATTTATCCTGATTGCCAACGTCTTCATTCAAAATGGTTTTACTTCCGCGCTGATCCAGAAAAAGGAGGTCTCCCAGCTGGAATTCACCTCCATGTTCTATATTTTGCTGGCAACCTCAATTTTTCTTTACGGAATATTATATTTCAGCGCGCCTGCAATCTCCCGTTTTTATCAGGAGCCGCTGCTGACCGGCATTCTCCGGATTCAGGCGCTGACAATCATCATCGGCGCATTTTCCAGCATTCAGAATGCCGTCATGTCTAAGCGCATGCAGTTTAAAATGATCTTTTACCGGACCATCGGCGCAAACATCGTGTCCGGCATTGTCGGGGTCCTGCTGGCAGCGCTGGACTACGGAATTTGGGCAATCGTCTGGATGAACGTAGCATCGGGCCTTACCGGAGCTATCATTTTCTGGATAACGGTAAAATGGCGGCCCTCTCTCTGTTTTTCCTTTCGCGCCGTGAAGGCGCTTTTCTCGTATGGGTACAAGGTGTTGATCACGAATCTGATTGGTACCGTCTATGATAATTTGTATCCGTTTGTAATCGGCAAGCTTTTCGGAGATGCACAGCTTGGACTCTATAATAAGGGGCGCAGCATCCCTTCCCTGCTGGTGGAAAATATTAACGGAAGCATTTCGAGCGTCATGTTTCCGGCACTGTCCTCCAATCAGGATGATCCTATAAAAATCAAAAATATCGTGCGCAGATCTATTATGACGAGCTGTTTTCTTATTTTTCCCATGATGGCCGGCCTTGCTGCAGTGGCAAAGCCGCTGGTGCTGGTGCTGCTGACAGACAAATGGATCGGAGCAGTGCCGTTTATCCAAATCACCTGTATTGCATTTGCTTTCTGGCCCGTTCATACGGCAAACCTGCAGGCGATCAATGCGCTGGGCCGCAGCGATATCTCATTAAAGCTGGAGATTGTCAAAAAAATAGTCGGTGTTGTGCTTCTATCAGCCAGCCTGCCCTTTGGAATCTATGTTTTCGTCGGCAATTTAGCTGTCACGTCGATCATCGCGCTTTTTATCAACAGCATTCCCAATTATAAGCTGCTGCACTATGGAGTCCGCCAGCAAGCCGCAGATATTCTGCCTTCTTTGCTTTTGTCCGCAGCAATGGCTGTCCTTGTCTATCCCATCTCGTTTCTGCCGCTCCGGCCGATTCTGATTCTGCCGATACAAATTCTGGCCGGCGCGGCGTTTTATTTGGCAGGGGCGCGGCTTATGCGTATGGAGGCACTCTTTTATCTTCTGACTACATGGAAGGAACGAAAAAAGAAAGGAGCGGAATCATGATTCATCCGATACAGTGGAAACAAAATCCGGAAAATGCATTTTACCTCATGCGGGAGGACCTGCTTCCCTTTTCCTTCGGCGGAAACAAAGTACGGATTGCACAAAGCTATTTGGAGGATATGGAATGCCGCGGCTGTGATTATTTGCTGGCATACGGAAACAGCCGGTCAAATCTCTGCCGTGTCCTGGCCAATTTGTGCCGCTCCCGGGAAATCCCCTGCGGTGTGATTTCTCCGCTGGATGACGACGGAACGCGGGCGGAAAGCGGAAACAGCCTGATGGTACGCGCATTTGGCGCTGAAATCACGGTCTGCGGCAAAACCGAAGTCCCCGAAACCATCGCCGCGGTGAAAGCTGCGCTTCGCCGAAAGGGATTTCATCCTTATTATATTTATGACAGCACCTCTGTCGCTGCCGGCGTTGCGGCTTACGTCCGGGCATACGGCGAAATCACGGAATATGAAGCCGAGGAAGAACTGGAGGAGGAAGATAATTCTATTCCGGC
>USLW01000321.1 GCA_900555605.1 uncultured Clostridium sp.
CCGCGGGCACGGACTGCGTCCGGGATTTTTCGCGGATATCCGCATCCCGCTGAAGGCTTTTGCGTTCTTTTTAGTTTATGGCATCCAGTAAGAAGAAGGCCAGTCCTACCACCGCGATGCCGATGCCGAGCATATCGGACCGCGCGATTTTCTCCTTCCAGACGAGACGCGTAAAAATTGGTGTAAAAATCATAATCGCGGCATTGAGAACCGGAAACTGAACCGCCCCCTGCATGGGCGGTTCAGCTGCCTTTAGACTAAATACATTGCCGAGACCGTTCAGAACGGAATAGATGCCCATCACAGCCATCAGAAACAAAATCCGTTTTCTGCAGGCCCTGCGGCCGGCATTTTGTACGGAAACCGGCAGAATTGACAGGAATCCCCGGCCGGTTTTTACTTTCTGCTGTATCAGCGCAGCGCAGAAGATTCCGCCGGCGAGTACAATGCTGATCAATCCGGACCACACCAGAAAGCTGCTGCTGTCCACGCCGGTGCCGCTGCTGTACGCCTTGGCGTTTGCATCTGAGAATACACTGACAAGACCATTCGAAAAAAAGGTGATTAGGCACAGCAGCAGAAAAAGATATTTTTTGCCGTGCCCATTGGCCGGTGCAAGGGGCGCGGCAGGATTTTTCATCGCCGCAGCTTCGCGCTCTGATGTTTTGGCGTCCTGGCGCTTTGCCGACAGAACGCTGGGAAGAAAGGACAGAAGCATGGAAGCAAAGCCCGCCGCACAAAAAAATGTAAGCTCCGCGCCGGTAAAGAGCAGACTATATACAAAAGGAAGCGCATTGCCTCCTACCAGCGTATATAAAACGATTGTGGAAAGATTTCCGAGCTTGAGCGCATGTAGTGTTGCCAGTGAACAGGCGATTGCAGATACCGCGTAGCCTGCGGCATAGAGACCGGACTGCACGGTGAAGGCGCATTGAAAACCGCAGGCAATTCCGAAAATAACAATTTTCCATCCGCCGTTCAGAATCGCGCTCCAAATGCTGGAAAGTATGCCCGGCTGCGTACGTGCCTGATATGTTTTGATGAATATAAACTGCGCAGCAAAAAATGCCGCGGAAATAAAGATATAAAGAAAGGCAGTGCCCATAAAGCTTCCTCCGAGGGGTTTAAGCGCTGTTAACGGCGGGACGCACGGTATGCCTGATGCGCTGGACAAAAGCCGCTTTCTGCGGCTGCCGGCGCATCAGGCAAAGCGCTCTGCGTTGCTTGAAAATAGATTACTGTTTTTGTGAATCCAGCCATTCCTGACGAATCCGATCATATACGGCGTCCGGAATTTCCGGATTGCCGTCCCTGGTATAGGGCGCTTTGTTTTTCCCCTCGCCCCAGGTGGACCAGGTATCGTTCCGATACGGTTCACGCTCTTCTTTGTTTCTGAAATTCGGCACATCTATGGGAATGCTGCCATTGCAGACCGAACGGTGGGCCAACAGTCCGGGAATACACATATCGAGGGCTTCATAAATGTCAATGGAGTTCTCGATGCCCTCCTGTCTGCCTAAGATTTTTTGTATAAAATAGTGAACTGTATAAAAATCGCTTCCGCCGTGCCCTAAGGTTTTCGCCGCGAGATCACTCTCAATTGCAGGCTTCGGCTGGTATTTTACCATTTCCGTATGCTCCTCAGGCTGGTACAGGTATACGGTACCGGTGCCTTCGCTCCATCTGTCGGATTCTGCCATGCCTTTGGATCCATAGATTGCATACCAGACAGAAGCCGGCTCCCGTTTCATGCCGCCGTGGATGGATTTTACCATGGCGCCGTTGTCCATCTGCAGGATTTCCATACAGCCCTCTGCGCTGCATTTTCCCATATTCCGCTGCCGCTCCGAAAATACGTTTTCTATACCGATCACACGCACGGGACGTGTTCCGGTGATGTGTATAATGGGGCCGAGGCTGTGGGTATTGTAAAATGTCGCGGGCTTTGTGTTTCTCCAGTGTGTTCTGTCGCCGTATGTGAGACCGGCCCATCCGCCCTCGCAATCGTGGATATATTCGCCTTCGCCGTGCTGGAATTCGCCGAGCCTTCCGGCTCTGTACAGATTCCGCATTTCCGTGGTGGCGGGGAAATAACAATAGTTCTCTAAATAAGCGTAGACCTTGCCGCTCTGCTCCACGGCCTCTGTCAGTGCCACGGCTTCCGCCATATCCTTAACTGCCAGCACTTCGCTGGCCACATGCCGGCCGGAATTCAGCAGGCGGATAGCATAGGGCGCGTGCTCGTTTGCAAAATTGGCCAATATGACCGCATCCATATCATGCCGGAAAAATTCTTCGAAATCCGTATAACAGGTTACCTTCAGATTGCGCTCTTCTGCTTTTTGGGCGCATAACCTGAGCAGCGGTTCATATTGGTCGCACACCGCTACGAGCTCTGCTTCCTCATAAAAAGAAACGGTGTCAATCATAGACTGGCCTCTGCCTGCTCCAAACACGCCGATTTTCACTTTTTTCATTTTAGGCTCCTTTCTTCCGCAGACGCTGTTGTATTGATCTGTTGTTTTATTTTCACGGGAATGGCCCGCTGCGGCGGAGGCGCTCCCGATGATGCTCTGAGACTGCTGACGATATCCGACGGCCGCATCCGCGTGGCCGGAGTCCGTATTTTTTTCCCGCGGGATCCCTTTTCCTATGAGATAAGACGGAACGGTTACCGCTCTGTCTGCGGGGAGAATTTGCTCCTGCAGATAACGGGCCGCCGCCTCTATGCAGACCTGCCCCTGACGCCGGATCCGCTGTACGGAAAGCGCCCAAATTGTACCGTCTTCGAGATAACGCCTGCTTTGGGCGGGATATTCATAACCGATACAGGGAATCTGCCCGGCCAGCTTCAGCTTGACCAGGGCCAGACAGACCCTCGGCACAATGCCTTGCACGACATAGATGCAGTCGAAGCGGTTTTGATACTGCTGATGGATTTCTCTGGCCAGCATGGAGGAAAACAAGGATTGACTCTCAATGGCGATTTCCCCGGCGACTTTCAGTTCCGGGATGAGACGACGCGCCTCCTGCAGAAACGACGCTTTTCGGATCTCCGCCTTTTGATTCCGGCTGCTGTCCACCACCAGCAGCCGC
>USLW01000322.1 GCA_900555605.1 uncultured Clostridium sp.
ACGAGATCGATGCGCGCTTAAAAGAAGTCCTCAAAATGCTGGAGCTGGAAGGGCTGGACGGAGAAGAACGGGAAACAACAGTACGGCTTCTGAACGAGCACGGAAATGATTTGAATAAGGCCCAGCGGCAGAAGCTGAAAACGATTTTTAACCGAGAGGATTTTTGTATTGCCGGTGAGGCACATATTTTACCGATGTCTGAGCTTGCGGATCCGGAGGATTACTATATTGCCGATCTGACAGCGCTGTTTCCAAGTCCGCATAAAAATCTGGGCTTTGTGGGAAGAAAGTTCGATAGAAGCGAAAGAGAGGCTGTTACGGCTTGTTTGATCGCAAAGACGTATCCGGAAGCGCCGATTTTTATTTCTGTAGCTTCTGCGCTTTCTGCGGAACAGGCAGCGCAGAAGTACGGCTGTCAGGTGATACGGTGCGGCAGCAGAATAGGCGACATGATGGAAGAAATGGAAAAATATATGCATATCTCAGGGGTATATCAGCAATATCTGATGCTGTTCGACGATTTTGCCTTTGATTTGGCGCTGTCACAGCATATGCCGGAGGAGCGGTTCCCGCGGGTTTATACATGCGAGAAAACACTGCGCTGTGATGAAGAACGAAAGGGTGAAATTCTGCGGCATTTTACAGAACAGGATCCTTACCGCGGACAGTTTGAGGTTTTTGACGGCCTTTATTCCAAAAGTAAAGATGGAAATATCCGAATCTGTGCGGACGAGGACAAGCCGGAATTTCATGTTTATGTAGAAAGCTTTGATGAGGAATACGCCAAAGATATGCTGAGCGAATTCAGCGGAATTCTGGAAAATTTATTGCAATAAACACGGGATTGTTGTACTATTAATCCCGGTTGCTTTTACGCATACAGCTCCGTTTCGCCTTGTGCGGGAGCTGTATGTTTTGTCGCAGCTTAAGGCGCGGCGCCGGGCCTGCCTACATGCAGTCAGATACCGTTGCGGTTTGGAGGTACGTGTATTAAGACAAAGGAACAGTCTATCGGCAGAGGCTTTGTAATACTGTCGGCGGCAAGTATTGCCGTGAAATTACTTTCTTTAATATTTGTGCCCGTAATGCGGAAGCTTTTGGGCGGTTCCGCAGGCTACAGCGTGTTTGCTTCTGCCAATGAAGTATTCGCGTTTGTTTATGTACTTACGACTGCCGGGCTTCCGGTTGCAATTTCAAAGCTTGTCACGGAGCTGACTGCTGTCGGAAACCTTCGCCAGGCGCGTCAGGCGTTTCGCATGGCACGTTCGGTGATGCTGCTGATGGGGATCCTATTTACGATTCTCCTGGCAGCGTTCGCAAAGCCGATTGCAGCTGTGATGAACAATGCGGAGAGCTGGATGGGAATCCTGTTTATTGCGCCGACTATTTTGATTTGTTCTATATTGTCCGCATACCGCGGATATCTGCAGGGACTGAAAAATATGACGCCTACTGCGGTATCACAGGTAGCGGAGCAGTTTGTCCATGTAGCGGTATCCATCGGAATGGTGATCCTCCTCCGTGATCAGGGAATCATTTGGGCGGTTGCCGGCGCATCTTCGGGAACGGCTGCCGGCGCATTGGTAGCACTTCTGATCGTACTGCGTTTTTATAAGCGGCAGGAGGCGGAACTGCATGTCCGGGTAAAATCGCCGGTCCGGAACGAATCCAGAATGACGGCAAAAGCGATTCTGCGGAAGCTTATTTATTACAGCATCCCGATTACAATCAGTTCCGGCATCCAATACGGCGGAAATATGGTGGACGCATCTATTTTACTCGGAAGGCTGGAGGCCGGCGGCTTTGAAAAAGAAGTGGCAAAAGGGTTATATGGAGATATGATGGCTACACGCCAGCTGCTGAATGTTCCTGCATCGTTGGTGACGGCGCTTTGTATCAGCCTGCTTCCCACTGTAGCCGCACTGTATGCACAGCAGAAGAAGCAGGAAACCGTCGATAAAATCAATTATTGCTACAAGCTGTGTTTTCTTGTGGCAGTGCCGTGCGCGGTAGCGCTGACTGTATTTTCCGGACCTGTGTATACGCTGCTCGGATTCGGAGAAAATCATATGCTGCTGTGTTATATGGCGTTCAGCATTATACTGATGGCGATTGTGCATCTGCAGAGTACGGTGATGCAAAGCGTCAATCGACTATTTACCGCAACCGTCTTTATGGGAATCAGCGTGGTGGTAAAAGCAGTCCTGAATTATATACTGGTTGCTGTTCCGGGGCTGAATGTATACGGCGCCATTTTATCCACCTATATTTCTTATCTGATTCCGCTGTGTCTGAATTATTACGTGCTGACACGCAAAATGCATTTAAAAATCAGCTTGTTCCGGCATCTCTCGTCTCCGGGGCTTGCGGCGGGGCTGATGACCGCGGCTGCGGTTCCTGTGTTTTTGCTCCTGCAGCGCTTATTCGGCGGAATCTCCGTAGCCTACATAGCCAATGCGCTTGCGCTTTTGCCGGCCGCCTTTGTGGGGGCTGCGGTCTATTTTCTTTCCCTCCGGAAACTAGGCGGACTTACGGATGAGGATCATAAAGCAATTTATCCGCGGGCGCTTCGCGGACGAACAGCTTCACGCGGCGTTGAAGAATAGGCAAGTGCATATCAGAAAGGAGCTGTATTATGCTTCAGGAAAAATTTGTAATAGAAATACAGGATCATATGCTGCAGGGCTGCATATGGCATCCGGATGCAGAAGCGGAGGGACAGAACGGAGAAGCAGATACCGCAGGTCTTTCCGGAATCATTCTGCTGATTCACGGAATGGCGGAACATATCAGGCGCTATGCCGGATTTGCCGAATTTCTTACGGCGCACGGGTATCTGCTGGCAGGAATCGACCTGCCGGGACACGGCGCCTCTGCCGTATCCAATCAGGAGCTCGGACATTTTGCGGATAAAGACGGATGGCGGTATGTTGTAAACAGTTTGTGCAGGGTACGTGCTATGCTGTTAAGGCGCTATGCAGGACTGCCGCTGGTCCTGATGGGACATTCGATGGGATCTTTATACGCCAGGTATTTGGCCGCATATTGCCGGAATGCAGCCGAGCCGGCGGCGGGGTGCATATTCT
>USLW01000323.1 GCA_900555605.1 uncultured Clostridium sp.
ACGTGCGGCTGTGGCAGATGTTACATGTAAGCTGGAGGAGGATTTGATTACAAAGCTGTCTTCGCTGAACCTGTGCCTGTATCGTGCTGCAGACACGCTGGATGACACGCTGCTGCAGGTAAAGGAGCACAGCGGCTGCGTACAGGAATGCGGAGAGTATTACAGGGATTCTGTAATTCCGCAGATGCAGCAGCTCAGAGCAGCGGCGGATCAGATTGAAGGACTGATGTCGAAAAAGTATTATCCTTATCCGACCTACGGAGATCTGCTCTTCAGCGTCTGATAAAGGGGCCTGCCCGGGAGCAGTCAGCGCCGGGCCGCAGAATAAGAATCATCCGTAAAAAAAGAATCAGTAAATCTATACAAAGGCGTATATTTTCCAGGGAAGAGAAAATATACGCCTTTTTTTATTCAATCACAGGAGGGGATATACAATGTTGGATTTTTCTATGCAGCTTGACACGTTGTGGGTATTGCTGGGCGCGGCACTGGTGTTTGTTATGCAGGCCGGCTTTGCAATGGTTGAGACCGGCTTTACACGTGCAAAAAACGCAGGCAATATCATTATGAAAAACCTGATGGATTTTGCCATTGGCTCGGTGGTGTTTTATTTTATCGGATACGGCCTGATGTATATGAGCGGAAACGGCTTTGTCGGAGGTCTGGACTTCTTTATTCAGGGAGACTATGATACCGGCAGCATTCCGATGTGGGCCCATGTTGCGTTCAATACCATGTTCTGCGCTACTGCGGCAACGATCGTGTCCGGCGCGATGGCGGAAAGAACCAAGTTTTCCGCATATATTGTTTACAGTGCGGTGATCAGCCTTGTGATCTACCCGATATCCGGTCACTGGATTTGGGGCGGCGGCTGGCTATCCGAATTATCGATCGGCAAGGCCTCCGGGTTCATTGATTACGCCGGTTCTACGGCGGTGCATATGGTGGGGGGCATCGCGGCCCTGATCGGCGCAAAAATGCTGGGACCTCGAATCGGAAAATATGTCAACGGAAAACCAAAGGCGATTCTCGGACACAGCATTACCTTAGGCGCGTTAGGGGTGTTTATTCTGTGGTTCGGCTGGTTTGGCTTTAATCCGGCCAGCTACGGATTGTCTACCGAGGCACACGCGCTGGACGTATCCAATGTATTTATGACTACGAATATCGCAGCGGCATGTTCTACGGTAGCAGTCATGATTATCACCTGGATCCGCTATAAGAAGCCGGATGTTTCCATGACCCTCAACGGCTCTCTTGCAGGCTTGGTTGCAATCACGGCAGGCTGCAGCGTGGTTGACCCGTGGGCAGCGGCTGTAATCGGCCTCCTTGCCGGCTTTGTGGTAGTCTTTGGAATTGAATTTATTGATAAAGTCCTGAAAATCGATGATCCGGTGGGTGCAATCGGGGTTCATTGCTTCTGCGGCGCCTTCGGCACCTTATGTGTCGGATTATTTGCCCGGGATACAGGGTTGTTTACCACAGGGGACGCCGGCCAGCTGGCGGTACAGGCAGTCGGTATGCTCTCGGTAGCTGCGTGGACCGCGGTTACCATCGGAATTACGTTCTTTATTATAAATAAGACCATCGGTCTTCGGGTTTCAAGGGAAGAAGAAATCCAGGGCCTGGACAGTACGGAGCATGGACTGGCTTCCGGTTACGCGGACTTTATGCCGGCTGTTTCCGACGTGGCGACTTCTGCGGAAACAGCGCCCGCGGCTGTTGTTTACGCGGATCCGTCAATGTCTGCGGAGGAACCTGTACCTGGCGGAAGCGGCCCTGTGATCGCGATTTCTTCTGAAACCGGCAGCGCCGGGGAGCCTCGGCCGGCGGCAGCGGGACCGAAGATGACAAAGATTGTAATGATCGTGAAACAGAGCAAATTTGACGAACTGAAGAATGCGCTGAGCCAAATCGGTATTACCGGAATGACGGTGACGCAGGTACTCGGGTTCGGCAGCCAATACGGCAGCAGTGAATTTTATCGAGGCGTAAAAATCGATTCCACCCTTTTGCCGAAGGTGAAAATTGAGCTTGTTGTCTGCAAGGTTCCCGTTTCCACTGTTATTGATACCGCCAAGAAAGTACTTTATACAGGAAATATCGGCGATGGAAAGATCTTTGTGTATGATGTGGAAAATGTGGTTAAGGTGCGGACCGGAGAAGAAGGCTATGATGCACTGCAGGATGTGGAGTAACTGCTGTAAAGTACTGCAGCCTGCCAAGAAAGAAAATCTGAAAGAAATAATTGGATAGGGAATGTAAAAAACTCTCTTTTTCCAAAAAAATTTTCCGGCAAGTTACAGTAAATCCCGGCAGGTCACGGTGAATCGTGGCTTGCCGGGATCTATTCTATGTGATTTTATTTTTGCCGCGGCTGCGGCAAAAATACTAAAACGATTTAAAATATCGTTGACATTGTTTTTCTGCTATGCTATGTTTTACTATACGGTGTGAAAAAGCGCCGCTGAAAAATAGTTGCCGATTTGGAGTGAAATCATATGGAAAATGCCCAAAAACAGTTGGAGAGATTGACCAGGCCGTTCTGGCTGCAGAATACGATGTATGACGAATGTGCGGTTATGATCCGCCGCGCGGATGGCAGCATTACTGCAAAGCTGCTTTTTCCGCCGGTCCGGATTATAGAGGTGCGGGATTGTCTGCTGCAGACTGTATATCGGGAAGGAACCGATTATATATGGGATGGAGAACATCATATTCTGCTGCGGCCGGAGGGTTCGTCCATTCCTTATTTTACCCCGAATGATCTGGCGGGAATCGATGAGAACGGCGAACAAATCCGTGCCTGGGGCGATACGGCAAAAGGCTGGACAAAGGAATCTCCTTGGGACGGCCTCGGAAGGTCTCGCTTTCAGAACGCGCTGTACTGCATCGGAGCGTTTTTATATGAAAAGCAATTTGCCGTGACATATGAGTATGCTGCCGGCGCCTGGCAGGGGCCGGTTACCCCATATCAAGGGGAGCGGCTGCCGCATACGCTTCAAAAGCTGACAAGTGAAAAGCATTTACATCTTTGTTTCTACGGCGACAGCATTTTTACCGGCTGGGGGGGGGGGGGGGG
>USLW01000324.1 GCA_900555605.1 uncultured Clostridium sp.
TTTTTTACAGGCGCATCCGGCCGGGAAAACCGGGCGTACCTGTTTTAACTATGTAGGATGGCTGCTTATTTTATTCTGCCAGCAGCTTTTCGACCACAGCCAGGCGCACGCAGACGGTGAGCAGCATGGATGCGGTTTCTACCTCAGACAGGCTGGGGTAAGTGGGGGCAATGCGCAGGTGAGAATCCTGCGGGTCAATGCCATAAGGGAACGCTGCGCCGGCGCCGGTCAGGGTCAGGCCGCAGTCCTTGCACAGCTGGGCCACGCGTTTGGCGCAGCCGGGCATGACGTACAGGCTGATGAAGTAGCCGCCCTTGGGGTTCGTCCAGTGGGCGATATCGCCGCAGGGGGTCAGCTCATGGGCAAAGGTGGTTTTGACTGCGTCAAAGCAGGGCACCAGGCGGCGGCGATGCTTGGCCATATGCTGCAGCACGCCGTCCTTGTTCTTCAGGAAGCGGACATGGCGCAGCTGGTTCATCTTGTCATAGCTGATGATCATGACAGAGAAGCGCCTGCAGATATAAGCCAAAGATTTTTCACTGCATGCCAAGGCAGAAACACCAGCGCCGGGGAAGGTGATCTTGCTGGTAGAGGTGAACATGAACACGCGGTCCTCGGTGCCATACTGCTTGCTTTCATTCAGCAGCACCGGGGTCTCGATGATTTCATCGGTCAAGTGGTGGACAATGTAAGCTTCGTCCCAGAAAATCTTGAAATCCGGGGCAGCGGTCTTCATGGATGCAAAGCGGCGGATGGTTTCATCGCTGTAGACATAGCCATCGGGGTTGGAGTACTGCGGTACGCACCAGATGCCCTTGATGGTGTCATCGTTGGCGACGAGATCCTCGATCATGTCCATATCGGGGCCGTCCGGCGTCATGGGGATCGTGATCAGCTCAAAGCCAAACTCCTCGGTGATGGCAAAGTGACGGTCATAGCCGGGCACCGGACAGATAAACTTAATGGTTCCCTGTCTGCACCAAGGAGTCCGTCCGCTGCCTGTGCCGAGCAGCAGAAACATTGCAATCGTGTCATACATCATATTCAGGCTGGAATTTCCGCCGACAATCACCTGCTCCGGCGCGGTATCGAACAATTGTCCAAATAATGCACGAATCTCAGGAATCCCCGCAGTAAGGCCATAATTCCTGCAGTCCGTACCATTTTCCGTGTTTGCATTGCCTATATATTTGTCAGAAAGCAGATCAGTCGATAAATTTAATTGATCCGCTCCCGGTTTTCCTCTGGTCATATCATAAGATAAATTCTTTTCTTTGAATGCCTGATACCGCGCTTTCTCAAGCTTCAGCGTCTGTGCAAGCTGTTCTCTGTTCATATCACAATACCGCATATGTTGCCTCCCTGACCGCGTGCAACGCACGCCTGTATAATTCCAAATCCGATACAGTATAACCGAATTGTATTTGATTGTCAAAATGCATTTTCCAGCAGATTCAGCGCAGCTGCTCTGCCGTTTTCCAGAAAAATCTCTGCAATATCAAATCGTACATAATAATCGGCGTATTCCGGGTGCTGCTGTATATAAAGCGCAGCCAGCTTCCTGAGACGCCGCTGTTTTTGGGAATTTACTGCTTGCGCAGGCGCTGCAAAGACCGGATTGCTCCTGGCCTTAACCTCGCAAAATACAAGAAGCGGCTGACCGGTATGCCGCGCTGCAATGATATCCACCTCCCCTATTTTTTTATAGCGCCAATTCCGTTCGGAAATGGCAAATCCCCGTGCGGCATAATATGCGCCGGCACAGCATTCGCCGTCATATCCTTTTTCCAGATTGCTTCGTCCGCCGGCTTCCGTTACCCCAATTTTTTCACCATCCTTAAATAAAAATCTTACCCTCCGGATATCGGATACTGCCCTTTCCCAATTCATTTTTAAAGAAAGTCATAGTAAATGTAATCATGCCGATCCTGCCAAAATACATCAAAAAGATAAGGAGCAGAGACGACATTGCGGATAGATCAGGCGTTATACCGAGAGACAGCCCCACTGTACTCAGCGCGGAAATTACTTCAAATAAAGCTTCAAGTAAAGATACGCCGTCGAACGCCATTAAGAAAAGCGATGCAACCATCGCAGCAGTCAGATGCAGAAAAAAAACAGATACGGCTTTCTGGCAGAGATTCGGTTCCACACGCCGCTTCAGTAAATTAACATCCTGCCTGCCGCGCACCGTGGAAACAAACAGCATCACAAGAATCGCCGCCGTAGAGACCTTAATGCCGCCGGCTGTGTAGAGCCGGGCGCACCGCCGATCAGCATCAGCACAAGCGTAACAAGCAAAGAGGTTTCTTTCATATCTGCCAGATTCACCGCTGTAAATCCGGCGGTTCTGGGCGTTACACTCTGAAAGAAAGCAAGCGAAAGCCGATTTCCGATGGTTTTTGCACCCAAAGTTTCCGGGTTCCCGGACTCAAACAGCAGTACGGAAAGAAATCCAATCAGGATCAAAATTCCGCTGGTCAGCAGAACCACCTTTGTATGAAGCTGCATTTTACTCCATTTACGCGCCCGCATGATATCCTGCCACACAAAGAATCCCAGTCCGCCGATAATAATCAAAAAAGCAATCGGCATCAGCACCATAGGACGGTCCGCATAGCATATTACGGAAGAAAACGGCCCGGCTTCTGATACAAATACATCAATTCCCGCGTTGCAGAACGCTGAAATCGATATAAAGATGCTCTTATAGATGCCCATGCCGACTCCAAACTCCGGAATAAAAGTAATCGCCAGCATTCCCGCGCCGAGTAATTCAAAGAAAGCAGTCCCGCCGATAATATAACGAAGAATAGACTTGATGCTTACTGCATTTCCCGTATTGGCGGCCTCTGATAAAAATCTTCTCTGCTGCAGTGAAATTTTATTGCTGACCATATAGGAAAGAATAGATACGAATGTCATAAGACCCAATCCGCCGATCTGTATCAGAAGCAGAATTACTGATTGCCCCAGTAAATTCCAATGTGTTCCGGTATCCAGCGTGGTAAGACCGGTAACACAAACAGAGGTGGTTGCAGTAAACAGCG
>USLW01000325.1 GCA_900555605.1 uncultured Clostridium sp.
CCTGCAGGGGCAGCGGGACAGACACAGGCAGTAATTCCTATGCCGAGAAATGAAGAATGCCATGTCACAATGACAGGTGTAGTTAAAAGTACAACCAGCTTGGTGTTTCCTCCGGCTGCTCGCTTTGTACCGGTAGAATACGATGCGACTGAGAGCTATGCATATGCTAATTTTTACGGAATTCCCGCCGGCGTAACCGCAGCGATTTCACTTCTTGTGGCGGGTATATTTCTTTTGGGAGTTGCACACAAAAAGCCCGACTGGAGTCTGATTCCGCTGCTTCTTGCGGCTGCCGGTCTTACGGCACAGTGGATTACAAAGGGAATGGGCTATTTCTTCCTGAATAACCGGTTGGTCGATTTTCTTATCCGCCGGGAGGTTGGCTTCTTCTTTATACTGTTACTGATTCTCTTTCTTGCAATGAACCGACAGCGGAAATTTTGGAAGTATTTTGGAATCACTACGGCGGTCAGCTTTACTACACTGTTGATTGCTTTCGGAATATCTGCCGCCGTAAATGGGTATCTTGCAGGATATATCGTGCAGATGTTCCGTGATACAGTTGAGCTTGGGCATTATGGGGAACTTTTGTATTGGATTACCGTTTGGCTGACTGCTGTTTGTGCTGTAATTTCTACATATGCAGTGATGTGCGCCTTTGTCACGCAGCGAACGGAAACACAGGCGCTCCGCCTGCACAATCAGCTGATTCTGGACGGATATCGTGCCATCGAAAGCAAAATGAGGGCAAGTGAGGCAATCAGGCATGAGGAAAGACACAGAATTGTTGCCTTGGAGTCGGCTTACAAAAAGGGAGACTATGAAACTCTGGGCAAAATGCTGCAGGATATGAGAGGACAGTGCGAGCACCTGGCGCAAACACACTTTTCCAAAAATTTCGTTGTCAATGCTATTTTGCAGGATGCTGCCTACAGAGCGGCACGGGCGGGAATATCATTTGATGCCACTGCTTCGGTGTCCGCAGAGATTCCGATTTCCGAAAATGAACTGTGCGGGCTGCTTATGAATATGTTGGATAATGCTATAGAGGCGGCCTCGCGCTGCACGGAAAAAAGCTTTATCCGATTCAAGGCAGAGGAACGAAACGGTTTTCTCGCCGTAAAATGTGAGAATTCGTTTATTGAAGAGCCAAAACAGGATAAGAACGGGCAGTATATTTCTACAAAGGATGAAAAGGAAAGTCATGGCTTTGGATTAAAGCTTATGAACGCTGTCGCAGAGAAATATCACAGTATGCTGGATATTTTCGTTTCGGATGAAAATGTTTTTACTGTTCAGACCGCTTTAAAAATTCCGAAGAAATAATAAAATCAGCGGGTGTCATTCATTTGAAAATGACACCCGCTGATTTTATTGATTTATATATCGTATAAATGCGCTTTGAAAGGCTTTATAGTATGTACGCCCCACAGGAAGCATATCGCCATTTCGAAGCGTTAGGTCCGTCCGTCCGATTTCCTTTACTCTGCTCAGATTCACCAGAAAGCTGTTATGACAACGTGAAAAATGGCCTTTTGGAAGCTGTTTTTCAAACTCGGTAAGAGAAAGATAATAGGTGTTGCTGTTTCCGGAACTTTGATGAATGATTATGTTGTGGTTATAACTTTCTACATAACGTATTTCCGACACGGAGAAATGCAGTATCTTATTACCGATGCTAAGCGTGACTGCTTTGGGTAAGTAATTCAATTTAAGATCCGTACGGATTGCATTTGCCAGTGCTTCCCGGCAAATCGGTTTAAGAAGAAAATGAATGGGCTGTACATCATAGCCCTCGGAAAGATAATTGTCGCATGCGGTCACAAATATAATTGAAATACGGTCGTCCTTGCTTCGCAGAGAACGCGCCAGCTCCAGTCCCGTCATGCCGTTCATCTGAATATCCAAGATAAGCAGATTGAACGGTTTCTCGACATCAGAATTCATCCTTTTCTCAAGTTCCGCGGCAGAGGGAAAAGCTGTTATCGCATACGGAATACTTTCTCCGTCCAGCAGCTCCCTGCAGAAAGAATGCAATTGTTCTCTCATGACCGGATCGTCATCACAAACGGCTATTCGGTATGTGTTCATTTTCTCACCCGCAATCACATGCACTTTAATACATTATATCATAAAACCGATCGGAAAACAACCTTAAAAGATTTACAAAAAAGCGAACTTTCAATTGTTATCTTGCCGGAAGGAGTTTTTTCTTCTCAACTATTTAATTTTTACTGAACCATGCATTAGAAGCGTGGTTTTGGTATGAAAAAGGGCGGCAAGGATTTTACTCCCTGCCGCCCGAACCGCATCAGAACATCTGAACAGAAGAACTGTTCGAGAAAAATCGAGGAAAATCAAATTGCAATATGATCTCATAAAAAAGTCCTTACAGCAGAAAGAAAAAAGCGGCTTACCTCAACGATCAAAACCGTACTGATAAAAATGTCTTTGTTATCTCTGGCTTTTTCAACCTGAAGCCTCTGTGTCTTTTTCTTTCTGCTGTAATCTATCTTCAGTTGGGTAGTTCACTTTCTCCTTCCACCATGACAGGTGGCACCTGTCACCAATTAGGCGCAGTTGCCCCTTGGCGGAAAGAATACATTTTTTCATTTATCCGCTGCGTATTTTGAACAGCAAACTGCTTTTGCCGCCTTTCTTGCGGTATCGCTGCTCTGTTGTCAGAAAGCCTGCTTTTTTAAGATCACGGATACCTCTCCTGACGGTGGACTGTGAATACTTTAGGTCTGCCGCTATGGTCGGGATGGCAGGCCAACATTCTCCGTTTTCATTCACTCGGTCGGCAAGGTAGATATATACCGCAATGGCTCTGTGCGGCAGCTCAGTGCGGTATAGAAAATCAAGACGGCTCATTGCTTTGCACCTCCGTTTCGGTTAAATCTTTTATGATCTCTGCTTCCGTTTCATCGGGAGCAGTTTCTTTTTTCGGCGGCGAGGTACGGATGGGATTGCCGCCGTTGTTTTTATCTTTCGGCGTAGTCCTCTGCGGCTCGTTCTTTTGGCTGTCCTGCTGAGCCTGACCG
>USLW01000326.1 GCA_900555605.1 uncultured Clostridium sp.
GTGGAGTTGGGAACGATGTTTACGGCAGCGGCGCGCGCACGGCGAAGATCGCCCTTGCGGTGAGGTCCGTCGAGTACCATCTGGTCGCCCGTGTATGCGTGGATCGTGGTCATATAGCCTTTCTTGATCTTGGCAAGCTTATTCAGCGTGTTTGCCATAGGCGCAAGGCAGTTGGTGGTGCAGGAAGCCGCGGAAATGATCTTGTCCTCAGGGGTGAGGATATTCTCATTTACGCTGAATACGATGGTCGGCAGATCATTTCCGGCAGGAGCGGAAATAACCACCTTCTTCGCGCCTGCCTCCAGGTGCGCAGCCGCTTTTGCTTTGGACGTAAAGAAGCCGGTGCATTCCAGAACAACATCCACATCCAATTCACCCCAAGGAAGATCCGCAGGATTTCTCTGGGCGTAGATCGTAATTTCCTTGCCGTCTACAACGATTGCATTCTCTTTTGCAACAACGGTATCCGCTTTTGCATATTTTCCTTGAGAAGAATCATATTTCAATAAATGCGCCAGCATTTTCGCATTTGTCAAATCGTTGATTGCCACAATTTCATAACCTTCTGCGCCGAACATCTGTCTGAACGCAAGACGGCCGATACGGCCAAAACCATTAATCGCAACTTTTACTGCCATAACCATAACCTCCATAAAACATTTAAAATTTGTCCGTGGGGTATTATATACGAATATTACCAAAAAAACAAGAAAGATTTTTCTTTTCGCAAATAATACGCGTTTGCGACCTTAGTACGGGAGCATACCGCCTTCCTGCACCGTTTCGGCACGGCTACGGCCGGGAAATACCAGGTACAGGACCAGCAGAATCAGCATGAGCATCGCAAATCCGTACTTATACCCGTACGGCAGGTCCAGCGGTGTAAAATACCCCTCAATCACCGCAGATAAAATCAGAATCGGAATGCAGCCGCCCAGCAGCTTCACGCCCTCCTTCGCACGGAAAATCAGCGCATCCTTCCTGGATATTTTACCCGGAAAGATCAAAGAATATCCGATCAGCAGCCCCGCCGCGCCGGAAACAAAAATAGCAAACAATTCCGTGATGCCGTGAGGCAGGATCAGCGACCAGAAAAAGGCATTCTGTCCCCTGTGAAATGCGATGCCGGCCATGGCGCCCAGCAGCATTCCGTTTGTCAGCAGGATATATAAGGTATAGGTACCGAACGTAATGCCGGAAGCAAATGCAAGCAGGCAGACTTTTATATTGTTCGTTCCGATAAAGGAGGCCAGCATGGAATTAAAATCAAGCGAAAAGACATCGTAGTTTCCTTCCTCCCGCATATTCAGCACATTTTCCGGAGCCAAAAAGGCAAATGCGTTTTCCGCATCCGCGGCCGTATAAAAAAAGGAAAATAATCCGCCGCCGATCATAACGGCAGCCGCAATCAGAAAGGGCATCAAATTTCTGCGGAAGGTCCTGGGAAAGCCTGTGACAAAAAACAGCAGGAAGGATGTTATGCGGGGCCGGCGGCCTAAATAAATTACACTGTGCGCAGCGCCTACCAGCTTGTTTAAATATACAGCGGTTTCCGACTCCCCGTAATAAGTACGGCAATATGCCAGATGATTGGCTGTCCTGTTGTACAGCACGATCAGCCGGTCTACCCGCTCTTTGCCGTCTCCGCGCCCGGCACGCCGAAATCTGCCCAAGCGCCGGTTAAAATATTTTATCTCCGACTCCAGCAGTTTCCACGTTCTTCCATTCTCTTTGATAAAAGCAGCCTCATCCATGATTGTCACCTTGCCTCTGCATAAAACTGCCGGTGATAGAACTCCGTTTGTCTCAGATAGTTCAGCATATACCCGGCCGGCGTTCCCGGATATGCCGCAGCACCCGCACGCCGGCAGCAAAAGCAAAAAAACTTGTAATCTAAAACATCCCGCTCTCCGATCTCCGGCCGGTTCAGCAGATACGCCCGCAGATAGGCGTATTCCTCCCGGCGCAGATACGCCTGCTGTCCATAGACGTTCACAGGATATTCCGCAGAAAAGGCGGCGGAAGCATAGGCGCCTCCCAAACCGGAAGCATCCCCTGCGTCCAAGGTCCGGGAATTCTGTGTCTGCACAGCGGACGTTTCCCGGCGCTGCGGCGTCAGCAGCGGACTGAAAAGGGCCTCCGCCTCCGCCGTTCCCGCCGCAGACGGCGCATGCGGCGCCGGCCGGTCCATTTCCGCACGCATTACCGATAATTTTTCAGAAAAACGCTTTTCTTCCCGCTCCTTGATGACCATGGTATTTGCCAGAAGATCACCTATGCGCATAGAGCGTTTGTTATAGATCACGACGAGTGCATCCGCCAATTCGCCTCCCGGAATCATATGCAGAAGCCGCAGAAAATTCCGGATCAGCGACATGGAGAAGGAAATCGGTTCGCCGGTGGCGGAAACCACCCGGATGCCGGCGGCTTTCTTTCCGGGAGAGCGGCCCTTCATGACCATTTCAAAAAAGATATAATAGACATTTTGTACTAAAAAAATCACAATCATCATCACGGCAAGCGTTGTAAAAAGGCTGGCGCCTGCAGGCAGACCGGTCTCCGGGTCCATCTGTTCTCCCCCGCCGCCCAAGACAGCAAAAAAGGCAATCAGAACGGAAAGAATAATAATGCCCATAATGATGATCTCATCCAGCAGCAACGCAAGAAAACGCGATCCGATATTTGCCGTTTCATATGCAATCGTCACATTCTCATGCGTTTCGATGCGTGCGTTTTTTTCCAAGTCCATACAAGGCTCCTCCTTTCATGGGCACTTGTGCTCCGCATACTAAAGCATGCCTGCCCGTTTCATTTCAAGATAGCGCGACACTGCCTCCAAAGATAATTGGTCCGGCGCAGCATCACTGTTTAGGATTCCCGCGGATGACAGCACCTTGCCGATCCGCCCCCGCTCCTGCTGCAGCTTGACCGCGGCGGATTTCAAATAAAGATCCTCTGTCTGCCGGGGCATTCTGCAGGCAAGCGCGTCCACCCGCGGATCCCGAATCGTAATGGCAT
>USLW01000327.1 GCA_900555605.1 uncultured Clostridium sp.
CAGCAGCTGTGCTGGTGATCGGCGGCATAATTGTCTTTGCTGTGAAGAAGAATCGAAAAAAAGACTAATGTATCTGACGGAGGATGTGCAATGGATCAGGATATTATGGAGAAATGCCGAGAATATGCAAAGGATATTTCTTTGCTGATTAATGTTTCTTTATCTATCCTTGACGTCTTCCGAGAAGAAATCATAGATGCTACAAACTCTCATTTCTGCAATAAATGTACGGAGAAACGCTGCGGACGCTATCAGTTTCATCTTCAAGAAAGCTGTAAACATAAAAGCGGCCGCAGTTCTGTTTACTGTTGTACCCGCGGATTTGTTTTTATTGCCATTGTAATTCGAAATGACAATCATGAAAAAAATAGAGACGATTTGGGTGCAATTGTGGCCGGCCCCGTCATTTTGTCTGATACTGCTGCCTGCAGCAGTGATCCAAGGGTTCCGCATTTTGATTCGGACAGGCTGAAAGGATTCATTTCTGTTCTTCAGCACGGAATGTCTGCAATAAATGGAGACAGTACGGACGCTATATACAGAAATGATATCGGCCCGGCCGGGCCGGCATTTGCAGTGAAAAGCCCTCTTACTCCGAGCTATACGGAAAGCGTATATGTTCACGATAATGCGCCGGAGCTGATTAAGCTGCAAAAAAAATTAATCTTTTATCTCCGGAACGAAAACCCTTCAAGCAGAGAAAAATATCTTTGTGAAATTATCGGTACGCTGTTTCCGCCTATATCTGTCCGAGGCCTTGTTGCGGCAAAGCTTCAGGCCATTGAGCTGATTATCCTGCTATCCCAAGCGGCGATTTCTTCGGGGATTACCTTTGAGCAGGTACTGGGGAAATATGACGATTATCTGGCAGTAATTGCGAAAATAATCGACGAGCCTGAATTGGAACGATATCTGACGGAACTCTTTGCCTATTTTCTCGATGCTGCAAAAGATGCATATAGTAAGATGTATTCTCCTCGGATTATAAAAATGCTTGAATTTATGGATAAAAATTATGCAAAAAAAATTACCCTTAGGGATATTGCAGAATATGCATGTTTATCGGACAGTTATGCCGGAAGGCAGTTTATGAAAGAAACAGGAAAATCTTTTCGTGCGTATCTGAATGAAATCAGAGTTGAGAAAAGCAAAGAATTATTGAAGAATCCAACGATACCGCTTCTTGAGGTTGCACAGTGTGTCGGTTTTGAAGAACAAAGCTATTATACGCATATTTTCAAAAAGCTTACAGGTATGACCCCAAATGAATACCGTATGCCCCCGGAGAAGGACGAATCATAACATATGATCCGGAAGACTTTGGGTGCACTGCCGGATAGGTCGTATTAAAGCTGCTTAATTTCTATTTTGCTGTAAAAGTCAAAAGATTTTTGCAGCATTTTTCTTTTTCAGTGTCGCAACAAGCAGAAAGCTGTTTTTTTCAAAAATTTCATCTCAAAATATAAGACTTTTTATTTGAGAATATGATAAAACATTCTCATCAGACAGCAAAGGAGGCGTTTGTTTGAATACAGAAATACAAGTGAAAAGGAGGGCGGTTATCAGAAAAACCGCAGCGATTATGATTATGATTTTTTCATTGGGAGCGATTTCTTCCTGCACAGGGAACGGAACAACGCAGGATCCTGTGATTACCGGGAAGATTATACAAGAAATCCAGTTTGAGAAAATACAGACACATGCGACAGAGGCTGAAAAGGAACGGGCAATTCAGATTTACAAAGGGTTTATGAATGATCTATCGACCTTTCCGATCAGCTTTAAAATCGGCGAGACATATTATCATGGTCTTGGTTCGGATTTTTCTTTAATTAAGGCTGAAACAAGAACCATAGGACAAAAGCAGGGTACACTGCTGGTCCTCATGCACACTTCGGGACTGGAGCTAACTTTAGATTGTGCTTTTTATCCGAACTATGCAGCTTTTGAATGGACAGGATATTTCAAAAATACTGGCGGAAGCAAATCGCCTGTTATTGCCGAGATCCATGCGGCGGATGTTGTTCTTTCCGGTGAAAATGCCGTATTAAACGGACTTGTCGGAGATGCCGTGAATCCGGATATCGGTACGGAGGACGGACAGGTCATGAACTATCAGCCTTATACTATACAGCTGCCGGAAGGTCCTACTGAATTTGCTTCTGTCGGCGGCAGACCCACTGATACGTGTTTTCCGTATTACGATTTTCAATACGGAGATGGCGGTGCCCTCATTGCCGTCGGATGGCCGGGCCAGTGGAAAGCTTCTTTTACAAGGCATGGCAGCGACACTGTTTTCAAGGCCGGACAGCAGACCTTTGAAGCTTATCTCAACCCGGAGGAGACCATTCAAATGCCTTTGATTGCGTTTGTTCTCTATGATGGAAGAGATGAAGATCGTGCGGCGAATATTTGGCGAGGATGGTTTATTGACTGCAACATGCGGCAGGTAAACGGCGGACTTTTGGAGCCGGCGTTTGCGGGATGGTCAGGCAACGCCTGTATGACCCTGACCAGCGAACGAATTGAACTGAATAATATTTCCGTATATGAAAGACTTGGTATTGATCTTGACTACTGGTGGATGGATGCCGGCTGGTATTTTATAGATTTTGCAGGCAACTCCTGTAAAGAAGTGCCGGATTACAGTTTCACAGGCACCTGGACTGTGGATACAAACCGATTCCCGTCCAGCCTCAAAAAAATCACAGAAAAAATGCAGTCCATCGGCGGTAAAAGCCTTTTGTGGTTTGAACCGGAGCGTTTCGGATTAAATCCGGCTGACTTAAAAGATGACGGTTCCACAATCAGAAAGGAATGGCTTCTGCCTTCTGAACATAATTGTTGCTTTGTCAATTTTGGTGTTCCCGAAGCGGTTGACTGGATGACAAATAAGGTCTCCTCTGTTATAGATGAAAGCGGTGCTGCTTTATACCGTGAAGATTTTAATGTTCCGCCTCTCAGCGCGTGGACGTCAAACGATACGGAAGACAGGCGCGGGAGAACGGAA
>USLW01000328.1 GCA_900555605.1 uncultured Clostridium sp.
GCCCGCGTCAAGATCCCGCCGGTAAAATGGGTACAAATATTGATCCAAGCGCCCGAGGGCCATGGCGCCCCGTCCTTCATATAAAAATGCTACATGTGTCAGCCAGACGAGCTGCAGGGCTTCCCGGAAGGTCTCCGGCCGCTCGGTTGATATTTTTTTGCAGATGCGGCTGATTTCCTTAAGGTTTTCAATGGACGCGCTGTCCGTATTCCGCCAGTCGGCTTCCGCTTGTGCCGCCATATCCGCAGCGGCCTGTGCATACTGCAGGATCATATCGCTGAAGGCTGTCATTGCGATTTCGGCGGCTTTGAGAAAATTCTGCTTTTTTTCTGCATCGCCGTCGTTTTGATGCACAAGGGCAGAACGCCTGATTTTGGCTAAGATGCCGGAAATGCCGTCCGTTAAAAAGGTTTCATAGTCAGGCGCAAAATGATCCGCATTTGTAATAAAGCTGCGGCTGCCGTAGCTGGCGCAGATCCCATTGGCATGCGCCAGCATACTGTCGCTGATTTCCGGGTCGTCAGAACAGAGGCCGCGAATCGAACCGGCGATTCGGTCATGATAATAGATATGCTTTTTATGGCCGCGGAAAAGCGCCGCAGCAGCATAGGCGCGGGCGATTGGCGCCGGATCATCGTAATGCACGGCATACCCCTGCAGCATCCAGTATGCAGCAACGCGCCGCCTGCTTCCCGCCGGTATGCTAACTTCTTCTTTTAACTGATCAAAATTTTTAATTGCCATATGGATTCCTCCATTCATGTCCTGTATTTCACGGTCATTATAGGACAGCGGCAGCCGGACGGGTATGCACGATCATCCGGTTTGTGGACAATTTTCAGATAAAAAGCACAGAAGGAGCAGTATGGGAAAATATTACGAAAAAATAAAGGTGAGAGAGGTGATAAAACTACCTGGGATTAATTAAATCAATATTTGGGTTAAATATTTTTTATAATAGGTGTTATAAAATTAAAATATTTAATTATTATATTGACATTTCGAAAAACGGACATATAATATAAAATGAGATCTCAAATAAAGCAGATATATCATTTCAAGCTGTATTAGAATATGATATTCCGCATGGGGAAGAGAGGAGCTGTTTTTTTATGCCAGGCAATTACAGAGCGCCTCACAAGTGTATGGTGTGCGGGGGATCGCTGCAGATTACGGAGGTAACCTGCACCTCTTGCGGAAGCGTGCTTTCCGGACAATTTCAGCCGTGTAAATTTTGTGCGCTGGAGCCTGAGGACTTAAGATTTCTTGAGATTTTTGTTCGAAATCGCGGGAACATTAAAGACATTGAACGCGAAATGGGAATTTCATATCCGACTGTACGAAATAATCTGGATCATCTGATACGGGCCATGGGATTGGAGCGTGCTCCGCAGCAGGAAAACGGCGGACCGGAACCACCTGTTTCCTGCACGGCGCAGAAGCCGTCCGATCAGGGGGATTGCGCACGGATTATTTTGGAACGCTTATCGAAAAAGGAAATCAGCCTGGAGGAGGCAGCGCGGCAGTTGAATCTGGAAGCACGCTGAGAAAGCGCAGAAGCGGGAAGCCGCTGCGCGAATCGTGTAAATCGTGTAAAAGAAATCGTGTAAAAGAATATGTTTACCGCGTACGGAACGCGGGAAAGGAGGACGGAATGTTTCAAGCCAAAAAGCCCCCGGAAAAAAGTGAGGCGTATAAAATTCTTGAGATGGTGGAAAAAGGAATGATTTCTGTTGACGAAGCGGAACGCCTTCTGCTCAGCTTGAACGAAGACCGGACAAAGCCGCCGGCACAGACTGAGGAAGAAGCGTCCGAGCAGCAGAAAGCTTCTGAAGATGCACATACGCAAGCACCTCAGGAAGAGGCGGAGGAACCGGCCGGCAGCGGCGGTGAAAAAAGCAAGCCGCATTTTAATTACCAGAATCCGGCGGAATTTGCAAGGGATGTTGAACAATATGTCAACCAGATTGTTGAAAAAACGGTGCGCGGTATTGAATCTATGTTCAGCGGCAAAAACCGCGGCGGATGGGGTAACAGCGGATGGGGCAATGGCGCCTGGCAGCAGAAGCAGTCGTATCATCCGGGGTTTACGCCGCAGGAAAATGAAAATCTGGCCAGATTCGGTATTGCAAAATGGAATGAAGATCCGGAAAAGAGACAGAAATGGTTTGATCGCAGAATTTCCGACCGAAAGAAGCGGGAAAACGACCGTGCAAGAAGAGAAGGAGACCGGCAGCGCCGGGAAGACGACCGCAGGCGGCGGGATGACGATCGGGCGTTGCGGAGAAGCCGGGTTCACACATATGAGCAGAATTTTGACGGCGATGTAAATTATCCGCTGACCGGCGATCTGAATGCGGTGGTCAGCGGTGACTTCCGCGGAAATTTATATGGAGACCTGAACGGTGAGATCTGCGGGGATTTCCGGGGTATGCTTGACGGAGATTTATCCGGCCGCGTCGACGGGGACTTCTGCGGTTCTGTGCAGGGCAGACTGAGCGGTGCTGTGGGTGGAGATGTGAGAGGAGATCTCGACGGGAACGTGACCGGCAGCATTGGCGGAGATATGCAAGGGACGATTTTAGGAAACCTGGAGGGCGCTGTCGGCGGAGATTTCCAGGGAAGAATCGACGGCCATTTATTAGGGGAAATCCGCGGAGATTTTTGCCGCGGTGAGATATGGGGCGATCAATGCGGCCTGATAAAGGGAGATTTCAGCGGTACGGTAGACGGACATATGAAAGGAACCATTGAAGGAGACTTCAGCGGGACCCTTTTAGGAAATATGGAAGGCGTGATCGCAGGAGATGCGCAGGGCCTGCTCGACGGGGACCTCAGCGGCTTGGTAAAGGGTGACGTGCGGGCCAACGTGTTCGGCGATCTCAGCGGAGAGGTGCTGGGTGACGTTTACGGCAATGTAGACGGCAATATTACGGGGCGCGTGCTGGGGGATGTATACGGCAATGTAAACGGCGACATCACCGGCTATGTAGGAGGAGCCGTAAAGG
>USLW01000329.1 GCA_900555605.1 uncultured Clostridium sp.
CCGCATACCGCGTGTACATACGGAACAAAACGGCAGCGAAAAGCGCCGCCTCTTCCCCGCCCGCACCGCCGCGTATTTCTACGATTACGTTTTTGCCGTCATTCGGATCCTTGGGCGTAAGTAAAATCTTAAGCTCCTGTTCCAGCGCTGCCATTTGTTCTGAGGCTTCCTCATATTCTGCCCGGACCAGGTCTTTAAACTCCTCCTCCAACGGCTGGCGCATCAGTTCCCGGCTTCCTCCCGGGCAGCAGCTGCCTTTTTATATTCCCGGTACGCGTTTACCGCCGCTTCCAGCTCCGCATGCTCTGTCACCACTTTGCGGTACTGCTCCTGATCCGCCAACACCTCCGGATCTGTTAATTTCTGCGTCAGCTCCTCATATCGGTTCTCGGCGGCCTGCAGTTTTTCAAGCATATCCTTTTTCTGCGACCCGTCAGCAGCTCCCGCAGCAAACGGATCTCTCCTTTCTTCTCAGACTTGACCTTTTATAGCTCGTCTTTCTGTCGCATCGTGATTTTGGTGTGTTCTGCGGACAGCACGTCAGCCGCAGATTTTATATCTCCCGCCGGCCCTGCAGCGCGCGGGCAAGCGTTACCTCATCTGCATATTCCAGATCTCCGCCCACCGGAATCCCGTGCGCGATCCGCGTCACCTTTACATTTAAGGGCTTGAGCAGCCGTGCGAGATACATTGCCGTGGCCTCCCCCTCAACAGTCGGATTGGTTGCAATAATCACTTCCTGCACCGCATCCGTAATCCGTGTTAGGAGCTCCTTGATCCGGATATCTTCTGCGCCGATATCCTTCATCGGTGAAATGACGCCATGCAGTACATGATACAATCCGCGGAACTCTCTGGCCCGTTCCATAGCCATAACATCCCGCGGATCCTCAACCACACAGATGATACTCCGATCCCGGGCATCATTTGCGCATAAATCGCAGATCTCCTTATCCGACATATTCTGGCATACCGAACAAAAGCGCAGCTCCTCCCGCGCCGTAACCACTGCATCGGCAAACGCACGGACCTCCTCCCTGCTCATCTGCAGCAGATAAAAAGCCAGCCGCTGCGCAGACTTATGCCCAATTGTCGGAAAACGTTCAAACGCCTCGATCAATTTTGTGACCGAAGCCCCATAAACCCCCACGCCAACACCTCTTTCTATAAAACAGCCAGTTTCTCCTCATCTCCAAGCCGCGCCAAATCAGAGGGAGAGATTAGACGTATACTTCCCCAGCCGTTCCTGAGACACACGTTCCACCTCTTCGAGACCTTCGTTTACTGCGGCAACGATGAGATCCTGAAGCATTTCGATATCGTCGGGATCTACTACTTCAGGCTGAAATTCGATAGACTGCAGCTTTTTTTCACCGGTCATAACAACTTTGACTGCGCCGCCGCCTGCGGTGGCTTCAAACGTCATGCCGGCGATTTCCTCCTGCTCTTTTTCCATCTCACGCTGCAGGGCCTGCGCCTGCTGCATCATTTTCTGCATGTTGGGGGCACCGCCGCCGCTGCTGCGGGAGCCGCCGAATCCGCCTCTAAAGCCTTTTGCCATGCTAAGTTCCTCCTTCTATTTCAGAAACAGTATTTTTACTTTGATACTGCACAATCTTAGCACAGGAAGGCCATGGCGTCAAATAGAAGGATAGTTTTAAAGAGACCATGCATGTGTAAAGGTATGCTGTCCGGAACCGAGGACGCGGACGGGCTCACAGGACGCTGCAGAGGCCGAAGCTGAGGCAGAAGAAGCAGAGGGGCACAGCGGAAGAAACAGGTATGCAGTTGTATTGGCCGGGACTGTAATGGAAATGCGGAAAATGCCTGCCTCTATTTCCCATGCAGCGTCAATTCTGCCGTATGGCGTCAGGCGAAAGCCGGAAGCAGCTGTAATTCCACCGAAGACATAGGGCCGTACAACAAATTCCCGAAAGCCAGGCGCCTCTTCCATAGGCTGTATTCCTAAAATATGACTATAGAACCAGTTTGTAAAGGCTCCGTGCATGGGATGATTGAGAGAGGCGGCGTTTTTCGGATCATTGTGAGGTTGGAAGCACTCCCAGAGGCTGGTGGCGCCGCTGTCCATCATAGCAGCAAAGCTTGGCTGAAGGGGATTGAAAAGCAGCGACAGCATTTCCGCACCGTATCCATATTCCGTCATAGCAGGTACCATGTGTTTATTTCCGTAAATTCCGGTTACCATTGCCCCGCCGCATTCTTCCCGCAGAATCCGGATCAGATCCGCGGCAACAGCAGGCTCCGCGCCTTCCGGACAAAGTCCATAGCGCAGCGCAACGCCATTGGCGCCCTGTGTCCCGTAGGAGTGACGGTCCGAATTGTAAAATGCCGTATTAAACGCCTGTTTGATCTGTGCAGCCAGCCTTAGAAATTGCTCCCGGTCCTCTGTGAAGCCGAGAATACCGGCGGCTTTGCTTACAAGAGTGCTGCAGCGATAAAATTCCGCAGTAGAGCTGACCGGAACCGGCAGCCGGAGAGGACTTTCATGACCGCAGGGCGGACACCAGTCGCCCAGCCCATATGTAACAAGCAGACGCTCCGAACGCGCTTTCTGGTACAGAACCCATTCCCTCATAAGCGGATAATACCGCTCCAATGCAGAAAAATCCCCGTAATATAAATATAGATTCCATGGAAGTATCACTTGTGCGCTGCCCCAGAGCGGAGTAGCCTCTCCGCAGAGACGTTTTCCCGGCGCGATCATCATCCAATTTCCGTAAACCTCTTTTGTTGTACGGATATCCTCCAAATACTTCTCATAGGCAAGCGCCATGTCGAAATTGCAGATCGCCGTCTCGGATACCAGCTGCGCATCCCCCAGCCAGCCGCATTTTTCCCGAATCGGACAATCCTCCGGAAAGCCGTGAAAATTTGACAGAATCGTCCGCAGCGTCAGTTCCTGCAGCCGATTGATCCGCCTGTCGGAGCAGGTAAACCCGCCGGCAGCGGATAAGGCCGTATGAACCGCAACG
>USLW01000330.1 GCA_900555605.1 uncultured Clostridium sp.
GGCGCGCGCCGGCCATGGATCAGAAGCGCGCCGCCGCTGCCGGAAGCAGAACGCGGAATGCCGTCTGCATACCCGATGGAGACCGCTGCAATGCGCATCGGCCGCACTGCTGTAAAGGTATGTCCGTAGCCGACACTATCGCCGGCAGAGAGCGTTCTGACGACAGAGACTCTGGTCTTCAGGGACAATACGGGCCGAAGCGGCAGGGCTTTTCCCGGCAGCAGATATTGCTGGGAAATCAGGCCGTACAGGGCCGTTCCGGTACGCACGCAGTCACAGGCCAGCTCAGGATAATTCAAGACTCCGTAGCTGCTCAGCAGATGAAGCGTTCCGGGATTTCCGCCGCTGTGGCGAATTGCGGATACAGCTTGAAAGAAAGCATTTGCCTGCTGCTTTGTGAGAAGCACGTCCTCCGGGGAAGCGCTGTCGGCAGCAGAGAGCTGCGTATAAGTCCCCTGAATGGAAAGATTGTGGCAGCTGTAAATTTTCTGCAGCTGCGGGAGACCGCGGCAGTCTTCCCCGAGGCGATGCAGACCGGTGTCAATTTTTACGTGCACGGCTATGGGCTTGCCGTATTGGTTCAGCTGCCGCGCGTATTTTACATCAACAACGGTCTGGCTGAGCCTGTAATGATATAAAAGAGGAATTTCCTCCGGATAAGTATAGCCGAGAATCAGAATCTGCCCGCGGATTCCGGCTTTTCGAAGCTTGATTGCCTCTTCGAGCGTGGCCACTGCAAAGGCCTCGATGCCTTCTCGGGAGAGGGCATCTGCAAGCAATACATCGCCGTGTCCGCAGGCGTTTGCTTTCAGTACGGCCATGATTTTGGTACGGACAGGTAAAATGCTGCGCACGGCCTGAACGTTATGACTGAGATTCCGCAGGTTCAGTTCAATATACGCACGGGCTTTTTCGCTGGGCTTCGTCAATGCCGAGTCCATATGGCAGCACTCCTTTCTTTTGTAAAGCGCTCTTAATGGTAATCACAAATCCGTCGATATGATTCCCGGAAATCCGGACGGATGCCTCTGCAGGAAAATTAAGCTGCAGAGCCGGGTCCTTTGCGGCGGCGTAATAGATTTCATATTCAGCTGCTTCTGCATAGCGCCGCGTAAAACGCAGCGGCTTTCCGCCAAAGGGGAATCGCTTGAGATAATACAGATATTCCTCCAGCGTCAATCCGTTTTTCTGCATAATTTCGGCATGGGGCACACCGACATATCGAAAATGCCACGGCTCCCGGGCTACCCCGGTAATGCTTTCTTTTTCTGCGGGATACCGTTCGATAAAGCCATATTGGGCTGCTGCCTGCCGAAATTTTCGGCAGATTCCTGTATTTGGAAAATCCGGACAAATCGGATCGATCGCTTCCTGCTTAAGGCCCATATCAATCGCAAGTCCTGTCTGATGCTCGCTGCAGTCCGGCGGGGCGACGAATTTTACCGTAAAATCTCTGCCGTTATCCCGCATAGAATTCCGATATAACGCGGACTGTTCTGTTCGAGAGCGGAATCCGCTGACCGGAATCATTTCTTCCTGTCCATTCACAGCTGCAATCAGATCGTGCAGCTGCTGTGCGGCTTCCTGCTGCAGCTGGGTCCCGGGCACATCCGAAGCCACCGGAGATAGCTTGGGCCGTTTTCTGCCTGCTTTCATAGGAAAACAGCGATTTACCAAAAGCAGCGTTCCTTCTGAAACCTGATGGCGGTAAAGCGTACAGATCATATCGAAGCTCCTTTCATTCCTCTTGTGCGAGAGCAGCCAAACGGTCCAGCATTTCTGAAAACGGGATGCCGATTTTTGCAAGCATACTCGGATATCTGCTGGAAGCCGTGAGTCCGGGAATCGTATTAATTTCATTAAAAATAATTTCATTTTCCGGGGTCAGGAAAAAGTCTGCCCGTGCAAATCCGCGGCAGCCGAGGGCTTCATATACCGTGGCTGCCGCCTGCTGAATGCGCCGCGCCGTATCGGACGGAATGCGGGCCGGCAGATGGATTTTTGATGATGCACGGCTGTATTTTTCCTGATAGTCAAAAAAATCGCCGGCCAGCTCAATCTCATCTACAGCACCTAAAAGCAAATACTCGTTTCCGATAACAGCGCAGCCCACCTCAAATCCGGGAACCGCTTCCTCAATCACCACTTTAGAATCTGTCTCAAAGGCGTATTGCACGGCACGGGCCAGCATTTCTTCATTTGCAGCCTTTGTAATGCCAAAGGAGGAGCCTGCCCGGGCAGGCTTTACGAACAGCGGATATTTTAACCCGGCGGTACGCTGCTTCAGCTCCGGCAGGGAAACCGGATGATTGAGCACGGCGGAAGGCGGAACGCGCAGTCCGGCGGCTTGTGCCAGCGTGTGTGCGGCGGCTTTATCCATACCGGCCGCGGAAGCAAAGATTCCGCAGCCAATCAACGGAATCCCGGCTAATTCTGCCAGTCCCTGGACCGTACCATCCTCACCGTTTTTGCCGTGCAGTACGGGAAAAATAAGATCAACCGGGAGGCATATGCATTGTGCGCCGCTGTACTTTAAAATTCCGTGATGCCCGCGGTCCGGCGAAAGAATGGCAGGCGTGCAGGTTTCTTCTCCGTACCATTCGTCGCGCAGCAGCAGTTCGGGCGCTCCATGAAAGTGGAACCAGCGGCCGCTGCGGGTGATTCCTATTGTAAGAATCTCATATTTTTCCCGGTTAAAATTTGTAATGACCGCGTATGCAGACTGCAGGGATACTTCATACTCATTAGACATGCCGCCGAATATTACTAAAATCCGTTTTTTATTTATCATCGCAGAAATCATTCCTTTCGGTAAAGGTTTCCGGAGATGACCGCTCCGGTACGATCCCTATTTTACAGAATTGGACGGCGGTGTTTTTTAAAGGCCGCTTAGTGATTTCTTAAGATATCCTTACGGATGTATTAGTTTTTACGGAAGCAGCAGGCTGCTGCACATTTGTTATACGGAAGCTGCCGCTCCGGCTGCCCCGGAA
>USLW01000331.1 GCA_900555605.1 uncultured Clostridium sp.
CGGGTATCTGCCGCTGGCGCTACCGATTACCGCAGGGGGCGCCATGCTGCTGGTTGCCTGTATTGCCGTAATCAAACGCGTCGGCTTCGGTGTGCTGCGGATTATGACGGCGGCGCTTTGCTTTTCTTCGCTGATGACCATTCTGCTTGAAGCGGTCACTGACTGTTATCTGCATGGAGCGGTCGATCTTACCTGGTCGCTGATGGCGTTTATCCCGCAGGTTGTTTCAGCAGCAATTTTTGTTGTAATCGATAAAAAAAAGAGCGTCAAGAGCACCATGAAGAAAAAATTGCACATGTAGCGCTTTTTGTGTATAATATCATTGACATCGGCGGGAAGAGCAGAAACGCCGGAAGTAAAAATCTGCAGCAGCGGTAAAGCGCTCGGCAGTTTGCGCAGGAGGATGGGACAATGGCTGAATATACGGCAAAAAAATTCAGACTGAAGCCAGGACAGAACATCATGTTCGATGTTCCGGAAAAATATCTGCCGCAGACAGAGGCGCCTGCAGCGCCAATTCCGGAGGAAGATTTTATATTGGAATCCCTGCCTGCTTCCGTGTCTGCAAAGCCGCGTTCAGCTGGACGAAAGCAGTGCCAGACTGCGGCCGCCGCACAGTCCGGCACTCGGAAAATATCCCGGAACACGCGGAGGCTGCCAGCAAAAAAACGAAAGGAGCGGGCATTTTATATGGTGCTGCAATCCGCAATGCTGGCGTTGATGCTGTTTTCTGCCGGTATGATCGGGATCCGGATCTATGCTTATGTAGCAGATTCGGAGCACTATAACGCCATCCGCAATCAATACGATATCGATTTTAATAAGGTGGTGGCAACACCGAACCGCGAGGTGCCGGAATATCCGCTGCCCACGCCGGAACGGCTGACCTATCCGATTCCGGAGGGCCTGACCGTGGAAAAGCTACAGGGACTGAAGGCGCAGAACGGAGATTTTCAGTTTTGGTTTTATATAGAAGATACGGATATCAGCTACTATGTCATGCAGTCTGAGGATAATGATTTTTATTTAAGAAGAAATATTAATAAGCAGTTTGCATATTCCGGGTCGCTGTTTCTCGATTACCGGAATCACCCGGAAACACTGGACGGACACAGCATTATTTACGGCCACAATATGCAGAATAATTCGATGTTCGGCAAATTGAAAAATTACCGTGAAGAGGAATACTTTTTCAACCACCGCATGATTTATACGTATTCCGAAAATGAGGTTACGGTCTGGAAAGTATTTTCGGCATATGTGACGGATACCGATAATTATTATATCCGTACGCATTTTACATCGGATGAGGATTACCTGTCGTTTATTCAGGATTTTCAGAATCGTTCCGCGTTTGCGACTGAGATTCAGCTGACTGCACAGAGCGATGTGCTGACGCTTTCCACCTGTCATAAAACACCGGAGAATCCGGAAAAGGGACGGTTTGTCGTACACGCAGTAAAATTGGGAACCTGCATTATCAACTGATCTGCATTCTGTTTTCTGAAATTTTGTTTATCGGAGAGGGTTCATATCAAATGAAGATTAAACAGGAATATCATACGATATTCGGGTCAACGCAGATCAGTGATCTGTTTTTTCGTGAGTATTTGCCGGATTTAGATCCGTTTTGTGTAAAAGTATATATTTATTGTCTTTATCTTGCTCATGTGGAGCCGGCTGAGTATACGCCGGAGTCTTTATCCGCGGCGCTGAGCATGGAACGGCAGCTGGTGGGAGACTGCTTGATCAAGCTTGAATGCGCTGGGCTGCTCTGTATGCGGGAGGGCACGATTTACATAAACGATTTATGCAGGGCGGAAATTGAACGGAGCTACCGGCCCCGGTCTACCGGCCGGCCGGATGAACCGCTGACCGGCCCTGCCGATGTGCGGCGTCAGCAGGTACAGGTGAAAAAGGCGATCAGTGATCGTTTCTTTTCCGGCCAGATGCCGCCGTCCTGGTATAATGAAATCGACCTATGGTTCGAGCGGTACGGATTCAGTCCGGACGTCATGCTGCTGCTGTTTCAGCATTGCCATTCCAATAAAGTGATCACGAAGCCTTATGTGCGCAGAGTCGCGGAATCCTGGAATGAAAAGAATATCCGCACGGTGGATCAGCTGGAGGCATATTTAAAATCCTATGAGGAATATAAAAATTTAAGAAATACAGTTGTGAAGCGGCTGAAATGGAAACGGAGCCTGAACGTATATGAAGAAGCCATCGTGGATAAATGGTTTTACCAATACCAATATACGATAGATATTATTGATATTGCACTGAAAAAGTCCGTGTCCAAATCCAATGCCACGCTGGCCTTATTTGACGGAATGATTACGGACTGGTATCGAAACGGTCTGCGGACACCGGAAGAAATTCAGCATTATGAAGAAGAAAGAAAGAAAAAATATGCCGGTGCCAGGGGCGGCGGTATTGCAGCGCAGACGGCGGTTCCGCAAAAAGGAAATTTTGAGGAACGTAAATATGACGAAGCGTTTTTAGAAAGCTTTTATCAGGACGACAGCGGGGGAAAGAAATGAACGGCGGAATCCACAGAGAGGTCGAAAAACAGCTGGAGGAAAAGCGCGCCCGGGCCTTGCAGCGCGGCGTACAGCGCAGAGAGGCGATCTATGCGGAGATCCCGGAGATTCGCCGCCTCGACCGCTGCGTTGATCAGGCGGGGATTTATCTCGGATTTCTTGCCATGGGCCGTCCGTGCCCGAATACGGGTGCGTTTCCGGAGCTTCTGCAGATGGATCAGGCCGCGCTTGAGAATACGATGGAAGCTTGCGCGGCCCGCAAACGGCAGCTTCTGGTACAGCATGGATTTCCGGAGGATTATCTGACGGATCTGTACGACTGTCCGCTGTGCAGGGATCAGGGCTATGTGGTTGAAAATGGGGTCAGCCGGCGCTGCCGCTGTTATATACAAATACTGGTGGCGAAGCTGCGGGAGGCCTCCCATCTACAGGATACGGCGGGGCGG
>USLW01000332.1 GCA_900555605.1 uncultured Clostridium sp.
CAGGGTCAACAGAATATGTGCCGGGCAAGGTTGGAGAAGACGGAAGCACGCAGCGAATAGAAATCGGCGAGGCGGAAGTCAGGGAAGGCTCCGTGCAGTATTCGGAAGTGCTTGAAGGCTATAACAGTGCGGCGCAGCAGTCCATGGACCGAGACGGAACGCCTGCCGATGTGCGGGACGTGGTGGAAAAGTATTTTTCCTCTCTGAATTGATCCCCGCCTGGTTTGGGGATGGCGTGAAAAATAAAATCAAACAGAGAAATCAATTCTACAGAAAAATGTGTCCGGCTTGAGGCCGGAGCACGGCGAGGGGGCATATATGATTGCGGAACAGGATGTCAAGGTATTCCAAAGCACCTGTGACAGGCTTTTTCAGGAAATATCAAAGGATATTATCGGACAGCAGGCGGTTGTGGAGGGCGTGCTGATCGCCATGATTGCCGGCGGAAACGTATTGCTGGAGGGCGTGCCCGGATTAGGCAAAACACGGCTTGTCCGAACCCTCGGACGCGTATTCGATATGCCGTTTTCCAGAATTCAATTTACGCCGGATCTCATGCCCGCGGACGTAACCGGTACCAATATCGTGGTAAAGGATGCATCCGGAAACAGCAGATTTCAATTCCAGGAAGGCCCGATTTTCAGCAATATCATCCTTGCGGACGAAATCAACCGGGCAACGCCGAAAACACAAAGTGCATTGCTGGAGGCCATGCAGGAGCATACTGTAACGGTGGGTGGCGCCTCCAGAAAATTGCCGGAGCCGTTTTTCGTATTGGCAACGCAGAATCCCATTGAACAGGAGGGGACGTATCCGCTGCCAGAGGCGCAGATGGACCGATTTCTGCTAAAACTGACCGTACCGTTCCCTTCGGTTGAGGAGCTGGAGAATATTGTAAAACTGACACAGCAAAAACAGGACACCAGTGCACGGGCCGCGGCAAACGGCAGGGACCTGCTTGTGATGCGGGATGTAGCCAGAGAGATGCCGGTTGCAGACGGTGTGATGCGATACGGTATGCTGTTGGTTGCCGGTACGCACGGCAATTTGCCGGAGCATGCGCAGTGCGCGGTCAAATATCTGCGGTTCGGCGCGAGTCCGAGGGCGGCGCAGGCTTTAATCTCGGGTGCTAAGGTCAGAGCCTTGATGGCAGGAAGATATAATGTATCCTATGAGGATCTCGATTATATGGCGTATCCGGTGCTGCGGCACAGGATTGCGCTGAATTTTGAAGCAATGACCGAAGGCATCGGAGCGGATGATGTCATTCGTATGCTGATCGGCGAGATCACGGAAAGACGGTCGGGATGATCGGCTATGGATGAAAAACTTTTTGACGAAGATTTTATGCGGAAACTGGACAACGTATCGCTGCATTTTCAATCAACGGTTAATCATGTGTACAGCGGCGGCCGGAGATCCCGCGCACATGGGAGCACGGTGGAATTCTCAGATTACCGGGAATACGCGTTAGGAGATGACTTCCGCAGAATTGATTGGAATGCCTATGCCAGATTTGAACGTTTTTTTGTAAAACTTTTTCTGGATGAGAAGCAGCTGCAGGTCCGGGTATTTTTAGATACATCCCGCTCCATGAACTGGGGAACGCCGAATAAGGGGTTTGCTGCCCGCCGTCTTTCCGCCGCCATTGTATATCTGGCTGTTCATGCATTGGACCGGGGCGCTTTGATTACGCTTCCGGGCAGCGACGGCTCGGAATGCGGCGTACTGTGTCCTTCTGTTTCCGGCAGAACTGCATTTTACAAACTGCTTGAAGCACTGGAGTCGCTGCCGTTTGCCGGAGAAGCACAGCTGAGCCGGGGGATCCGCGCATACCGCGGAATCCGCAAAGGCGACGGCGTCTGTTTTATTATATCGGATTTATTAGGCGATTGCGGCTATCAGGATATGCTGGATTATCTGCTGTATCAGAAACAGCAGATTGTGCTGGTCCATTTACTGTCGCCTGAGGAATATGAACCGGATCTCGCGGGCCGGGTACGGCTGACAGATTGTGAAAACGGCGATTACCGGGATCTGGATATCACACCGGAGGCACTGCGGTATTATAAACAGGCGCTGCGGGATTATCAGGCTGAAATCGGAAGCTTTTGCAGCCGCCGCGGGGTTTTGTACGTTCCGGCCTCCAGCGGGGACTCATTTGAAGTGCTGATTGGAAAAATCGGCGCGACAGTATGAAAGGGAGGCTTTGCTGTGCGCTTTATTCATCCATGGGGCTTGTTGGCATTCCTTTCTGTTGCCGCATTGATTTTATTGTATATTCTCAGGCAGCAGCATCGGGAAACGCCTGTGTCCAGCACATACTTGTGGAAAAGGACACAGCTTTTCATGCAGGCAGATACGCCGTGGCAGAAGCTGCGGAAAAGCCTGCTGTTTCTTTTGCAGCTGCTTATGCTGTGCGCGATATCTTTGGCAATCGCGCGTCCTGTCATAGGCGGGGTCACGCAGCAGAACATCATCGTGATTGTAGACAGCTCTGCCAGTATGCGGGGACAAGGAAAATCCGGATCTCTGTTTGAACAGGCAAAGAAAGAAATCAACGGCCTGATCGATGCGCTGGCGCCGGGAAATCATATGACAATTATCAAAGCCGGAACCGTCGTGGAGCCTGCTGTGACCCGGGTTTCCGACAAACGGGTCCTGCGCAGCGCGGCAGCATCGCTGGAATGCGGATACGGAAGCGGCTGCGGTAATGCTTGCGGAAAGTATGCGGGGGGAAGACGGCGCGTATACGATTTACTTATATTCGGATATGAATTTTACGGACACCGGAGATATCCGCGTAATCAATCTGCAGAGCGGCACGGGGCAGACGCAGAACGCGGCCGTAACAAATATCAGCAGTATTCTTCAGGATGACGGTTATCTGGTGATGTCTGCCGTGATCTCCTATGAAGAGGCACGGGAGCTGACGCTGGAGCTGTACTGTGACGGCCGGCTTGCGGATGCCCAAAAGGGGGCCTG
>USLW01000333.1 GCA_900555605.1 uncultured Clostridium sp.
TGCATCCGCTGCACGCAAGCAGCAGATACAGCAGCAAAAATACATATAAAATACTTGTTTTGATTTGAAACAGGCGCTTCATACCGGGTCCCCTTTTTCTGTTCTCATACAATTCGGGTTTCGGATGCAGAAGACGCGCCCGCCCATATGGTGAACGCGTCAGACCAGTTTCAAATCAAGCGCAGCCGGTTTCCCGGACATATGCAGGCTCTGTAAAATGGATAAAACAATAATAAGGGGAGCCCTTTCGGCACCGCTTTCCATCTCTGCGAAAGCAATCGCATTTTACAGCTCTCATCGAAACGGCGCACACTCTCCCGCTGCCCAAAAGTGCCGAACAATCCGCCCCGCAATACGGCAGGTCTCCTGACTTAAGACTTACGGTTTCCCCGAACGGAAGCGCCTTCTCAGGCATACGCCCAATGACATTCTGCTTCCGCCGTCATCAAATACAGTAATGGCGGTTGCGCCGGATTCACACCGGACTTCCCTTTTCATCCGGGCACGCCAGCGCGCGCAGCAGCGCGTGGTCCCGGAACCGTATTGCGGAATGATTCTGTTATGTAATAATAATGGTGTCCGAAGCTGAAATGTATCAGATATTTCTGCTTCGGACACCATTATATCGGGGCCGGCTGATAAGTCAATCAAAGGATCTTTCTATTTTTAGAAAAATATTTAGTAGTTTCCCGGCAGCTGCGTCCGCAGACCCGCCGCCTTCAGAAACGCTCTGCGCTGCTTACCTCCGGGGCTGCCTTACCGCTTCTGCAATAATATCCGCACAGGCAGATACACCCAGCCTTCCGCTGTCGAGCACCATATGATAGCCGGTAATGTCTTTCCAGCTTCGGTTAGAGTTGGCATTATAGAAATTGGACCTGCGCTTATCAAACCTGCGCAGCACCGAATCTGCACGTTTCGGATCGATTCCGTAGCACTCGACTGCCCGTTTGCGGCGCAGAGCAGGATCAGAATGGATAAACACGTTAAAACAGTCCGTTCTCTCCCGCAGCAGCCATCCTGCGCAGCGCCCCACAATCACACAGTCCCCTTGTGCAGCAATTTCCTTAATGATCTCGCCCTCCACCAGGCTCAGGCGATCTGCGGAAGACAAACCGCCCACTCCGCCGGAGGAAGCACTGGCCATCATATATAAGGAATACAACAGACTGTTGGTGGCGGTTTCCTCCAAGTGTTCCAGATACTCCGGCGTTGTATCCGTCCGTTCCGCAGCTATTTGCAGAATCTCGTTTCCATAAAACGGAACGCCGAGCTTCTGCGCTAATATTTTACCGATCTCACGGCCACCGCTGGCATATTCCCGTTCAATTGTAATAATATGATACTCGTTCATCTTCTTCGCTCCCTCCGCGTTTTTATTATGAGACCTTCTCAAATTGGCTGTTGTACAAATTCGCATAGAAGCCGCCCCGGGCCATGAGCTCCTCATGGGTGCCCTGTTCCACGATATCCCCGTCCTTCATGCAGAGGATCAGGTCCGCATTCCGTATGGTGGACAGCCGATGCGCAATAATAAAGCTGGTTCTGCCCTGCATCAGATTATCCATTGCCTTCTGGATCAGAATCTCAGTTCTGGTATCAACAGAGCTCGTCGCCTCGTCCAGTATCATGATCTTGGAATCGGCCAGCACCGCCCGGGCAATGGTCAGCAGCTGCTTCTGTCCCTGGGAGATATTTGTCGCCTCTTCATTGATCTCCATCTGATAGCTTTCCGGCAGCGTCCGGATAAAGTGATCGGCCTGCGCGGTCCTGGCAGCCGCGACGACCTCCTCATCCGTAGCATCCAATCTGCCGTAACGGATATTTTCCATAATCGTGCCGCTATACAGCCAGGTGTCCTGCAGCACCATTCCGAATTCGGTCCGCAGATCCTGTCTGGTAAAATCCGTTACATTGTGGCCGTCGATCCGGATCGCACCGCCCTTAAGGTCGTGGAAGCGCATAAGCAATTTTACCATCGTAGTTTTGCCCGCTCCGGTGGGCCCCACAATGGCCACCTTCTGCCCTGCCTTCACTTCCGCGGAAAAATCCTTGATTACAATGTCATCGCTGTCTTCATATCCGAACCGCACATGATCAAAGCTGATATTCCCCTGAATTTCCGTATCCGCAATACGCAGCTTCGGTTCGTACGCCGTTTCCTCCTCCTCATCCAAAAACTCAAATACGCGCTCCGCCGCCGCCACTGTCATCTGCAGCTGGTTCGAAATATTGGCCAGCTGCGTGATGGGCTGGGTAAAGGACCGCACATATTGGATGAACGCCTGGATGCCGCCGATGGTCATGGTTCCGCCGGCAGCCATGGAAGCGCCGAGAATACAGATCACAACATATCCTAAGTTTCCCACAAAGCTCATAATCGGCTGCATGAGACCGGAGAGGAACTGCGCCTTCCAGCCCGCGTTATAAAGCTTTTCATTTTCCACATCAAATTGTTCCACGGATTTCTGCTCTCCGTTAAAAGCCTTTACCACCACATGGCCGCCGTACATCTCCTCCACATGGCCGTTGACCGTGCCCAAATACTCCTGCTGACCTTTAAAATGCTTCTGGGACGCTTTTACTACCAGCATAACCAGAATCAAGGTAACAGGTAAAATGCACAGCGCCACCAGCGTGAGTTTCCAGCTGATGGTCAGCATCATGATCAGGACGCCGATCAAGGTTGCCACCGATGTAATCAGCTGCGTAACGCTCTGGTTCAGACTCTGGCTCAGCGTATCCACATCATTGGTAATACGTGACAGCACCTCGCCATGGCTGGTTTTGTTATAATAGCTCAGCGGCAGCCGGTTCATCTTCTGCATGATGGCTGTCCGCAGATTGTAGGAAATATCCGTAGAGACCCCGGCCATGGTATAGCCTTGAATATACGAAAAAAGTGCGCTGATTACATACAGGATCACGAGCTGCACCAGCACGATCCCGATTTTCGTAAAGTCGATTCCCACGCCGGAAC
>USLW01000334.1 GCA_900555605.1 uncultured Clostridium sp.
TGCACCGCCGTCGCCATAGCAGCCCAATGGTTTTGCAGGAAAAAAGGATGTAGTAGATATATCTCCGAAGGAACAGGCAAGCCGTCCGGAAATCTCGCCACCGAAACCTTGTGCGCCGTCTTCTAAAATTAATAAACCGTATTCATCCGCAATTTTCCGCAGCTCCGGATATGCCGCAGGCAAGCCGAACAGATCAACAGCTATAATCACCCGCGGACGCAAACGTCCCTCTTGAAGCACATGTTCTACCGCATGTTTTAATGCAGACGGTGAAATATTGAAGGTATCCGGGTCCACATCCACAAAAACAGGCTCTGCACCCAGCAGAGCCGCTGTTTCACCAGAGGCAAAAAAAGTAAAATCCGGCACAAAGACTGCATCTCCCGAGCCGATTTCCCAAGCCATCATGGCCAGAGTCAATGCATCGGTACCGTTTCCACAGGTAATACAGTGTTCACTGCCGACATACGCGGCCAAAGCTTCTTCAAGCTCGGCAACTTCGCTGCCGCTGATAAAATTGCATTGACATAATATTTTATTGATTCCGGTATCGATTTCATTCTTCAATACCTCATACTGTTTTTTTAAATCTCTGAATTCCATATTATTCCACCGTTTCCGTTCCGCAGACAATCGTACCGCCAGCTGATTGGTATTGTCTTTCACATGTTGGACATCTCAAGCATGCATCGAGCACCGTCCCGCATTCACAGACCCAGCCCACCTGCTTTGCCGGGACTCCGGCAACCAGTGCATAGTCCGGAATATCCTTTGTTACCACAGCGCCTGCGGCAATCATCGCCCATCTTCCCACAGTATGGCCGCACACAATTGTGGCATTTGCACCGACAGAACATCCTTCTTTTAACAGCGTTTTTTTATATTTTGCCGCACCCTTGGGATATTTTGCCCTGGGCGTAAGATCGTTGGTAAACACACAGGAAGGACCGCAGAATACGTAATTCTCAAGCCGTACGCCCTCGTACAGAGAAACATTGTTCTGGATTTTACAGCCATCTCCGATCACCACATGATTGGAAATATTGACATTTTGCCCGAGAGAACAGTTTTTTCCGATTTTTGCACCGCTCTGGATATGGCAGAAATGCCAGATTTTCGTACCTGCCCCGATTTCAGCCGAATCGTCTATATAACTACTTTCATGCACGAAATAATCACTCATTGCTCGAATTCCCCGATCATATCCGTGCTGCTGAACTGTTTCAGCGGCAGCTTTACTGGAAGGCCTTCTTTTTGACTTTTATAGATCGCTAAAACAAGCTCCAGCGCATTTCTTCCGGCCGTAATGTCAACATACGGCGCCCGGTCGGATATAATCGCATCAATCACATCCGCATATAAGCTGGTATGACCATTACCATACACATTGCTGGTCGCCTCCTGAAAGCCCTTATTTTCATGATCACAATCAGCCTCATCGGAAAAATTCCAGACATCTACCGTATTGGCGGAGGTACCTCCTAACCGTACGGTTCCCTTTTCTCCAAACAGGCACAGGGTTTCCTCAAGATTCTTCGGATAGATATTGGTGGTGCCTTCAATCGTTGCAACAGAACCATCACGAAACTGCACAACTGCAACGCCTACATCCTCTGCCTCTATATAAGGATGAAGCTGCTGCCTTGTGGCGCCATATACCTCGGCAATCTCATTGCCCATCATCCATCGCAGTAAATCAATACCATGTATGCATTGATTCATCAAAGCACCGCCGTCAGTAGCCCATTTTCCGCGCCAGTCCGCCTGATCATAATATTCCTTATCACGATTCCATCGTATATGAACAGAACCGTGAGATACTTTTCCAAAACGCCCGCTTTCCAGCGCATTTCTCATTTTTTGGACTGCCACATTGAAGCGGTTTTGGTGACAGGCTGATACCTTTACGCCCTTTTCCTCTGATCTTCTGACCAGTTCGTCCGCATCCGCCATGTTCATAGCAACAGGCTTTTCAATAACCAGATGAATTCCGCGGTCGATACAATACAATGCGATCTCCGCATGGCAACCGCTCTCCGTGGCAATTCCCACCAGAGTCAGATCATTCTCATCAATCATTTTACGGTAATCCGTATATCGCTTGATCCCGGTATTCTGATCAAGATGATACTGCTTAAGCAGCGCCTCCATATTTTCTTCTTCAAGATCACAAACCGCAATGATTTCCAAATGATTTTTCAGTGCGGCCTTTATATGGTTTGCCGCAATGCGGCCGCAGCCGACCAATGCATATTTCATATTGTACCTCTGCCTCCGTTATATAAATCTGTTGAGATGTAAAAAAATGCTACAGAACTTCGATGTTGTCACGTACCGCGATATCCTTCATCGCGTTTTTCGTATCAAAAACCACAATTGCATGTTGCTGTACAAACTGATAATCTACATTGGTATGGGCAGCCGTTACCATAACCAGATCGGCTTGCTGCAGCAGCTCTGCTGTTAAATCCGTTTCACTGCGGCGTACCTTGCCTTTATATTTATAAGAAGCAACCCACGGGTCATAATACCGGACCTCTGCGCCTGTTTTTTCGAGTTCTTCTATTACGCGTAATGCCGGACTTTCCCGATAATCATCGATATCCTGTTTATACGCAACCCCCAGTACAAGAACCTGCGAACCGTTCAGCGCCTTTTTATAGCGGTTCAGAATCTTACCGGCACGCTCCACGCAGTACGCCGGCATTTTATCGTTGATCATCATCGAATTTTCTATCATCGATGTGTGGAAACCGTATTCTCTCGCTTTCCAGGATAAGTAATAAGGATCCAGCGGGATACAGTGCCCTCCCAGACCGGGGCCGGGATAAAATGCCTGAAAACCATACGGCTTTGTTTTTGCCGCCTCAATTACTTCCCACATACTGATGCCCATCTCATGACAGAGCATCGCCAGTTCGTTCACAAGTCCGATATTGATGTTCCGGTAAGTATTCTCCAAAATCTTTTCCATCT
>USLW01000335.1 GCA_900555605.1 uncultured Clostridium sp.
GGGGGTTGTCATAAGCGGAGGGCAGACGAAAGCCGTAATCTACAAGGGCCTTTTTTCTCGCCCTGTCCCCGTTGTACATTGCCCGGATCTGGGGAATTGTCACATGAGACTCGTCCACCACCAGAAGAAAATCCTCCGGAAAATAGTCCATTAAGGTGTAGGGAGCGCTTCCAGGCTTCCTGCCGCTGATTACTCTGGAATAATTTTCAATTCCAGCACAAAATCCGGTTTCACGCAGCATTTCCATATCATATCTTGTTTTTTGTTCCAGCCGGTAGGCTTCCACAATCTTGCCTTCCTGACGGAAGTAGGCAAGCCGCTGTTCCATTTCTTCAAGAATCTGATCGACTGCAAACAGCATTTTATCCCGTTTCGTCGCATAATGGGAGGCAGGAAAGATGGCCAGATGATTTCGCAGCCCATATTTTTCTCCGGTAATGGCATCCAATTCCACGATTCGTTCGATTTCGTCGCCGAAGAATTCTATGCGCATGATCCGGTTGTTGGTGTCAGAGGGCATAATCTCCAAGGTGTCGCCCTTTACGCGAAACGTATTTCGGTGAAAGTCGATTTCATTTCGCGTATACTGGATATCTACCAGTTTTCGGATGATATCGTCCCGGTCCCGGATCATGCCGGGGCGAAGAGAAACCATCAGATCCGTATAGTCCTCCGGATCACCCAATCCGTAAATACAGGAAACGCTGGCCACGATAATGACATCCCGGCGCTCAAACAGCGCAGCAGTGGCAGAATGCCGCAGGCGGTCAATCTCTTCATTAATCGAGGCATCTTTTTCAATATAGGTATCTGTGGACGGAATATAGGCCTCCGGCTGATAATAATCATAATAGGAAACAAAAAATTCCACTGCGTTATGCGGAAAAAATTCTTTAAATTCACTGCAGAGCTGTGCGGCCAGGGTCTTATTATGTGCGATAACAAGCGTGGGCTTCTGGACCTGTTCGATAACCTTTGCAATGGTATATGTTTTTCCGGAACCTGTTACGCCGAGCAGTGTCTGATTGACATCCCCCTCTAAAATTCCTTTTGACAGCCCTGCGATTGCCTCCGGCTGATCTCCCGACGGCGTATATTCGGATACTACCTCAAACTGTGCGATTGCCGCCACCCCCTTGCTGACTGTTTTATGATAAAAATGAGTGCCATATAGTATACCATGGATCAAATGGTTTTGAAAAGCAATATGAGCTGTTGTCCGTCAGCAGCTGATTTCTTTTGAAGAAACGCTTTCCTCTTGATTATTTTTCATAAAGTGATAGAATATATCAATGTGCCAATTTGGCCGAAAATGAATGTGCAAGCAGAAGAAACCGCAGATAACTGCGAGAGACGACAGAGGGGTGATTGCAGCAATGCGGGATGATTACATCGTTGTAAAGGGAGCCCGGGAAAACAATTTAAAAAATATTGATGTCAGAATACCGCGGGACAAGCTCGTGGTGATGACCGGGCTTAGCGGTTCCGGAAAATCGTCTCTTGCTTTTGAAACGATCTATGCGGAGGGGCAGCGGCGATATATTGAGTCCCTATCTTCTTATGCAAGGCAGTTTCTCGGACAGATGGAAAAACCGGATGTCGACAGCATAGACGGTCTTTCTCCGGCAATTTCCATTGATCAGAAAACAACTTCAAAAAATCCGCGTTCTACAGTAGGGACGGTAACGGAGATTTATGATTACTTAAGACTTCTGTACGCGCGGATCGGGACTGCGCATTGTCCGAAATGCGGAAAAGAAATCAGCGCACAGACCGTGGACCAGATGGTGGATGCCATTATGCAGCTGCCGGAGGGGACAAAGCTGCTGGTTATGGCGCCTTTGGTGCGGGGGCGGAAGGGCGAATATACAAAGTTAATGGATGCCCTTAGAAAAAGCGGATATTCAAGAGTTCGCGTGGATGGGATTTCCTATACCCTTGAAGAAGAAATTATTATAGAAAAAAATAAAAAACACACTATTGAGGTGGTTGTGGACCGGCTGATCGTGCGTCCGGGACTGCAGCGGCGTTTATCCGACTCCTTGGAGACCGTGCTGAAGCTCAGTTCCGGCCTGGCTTTGATTTCCGTACTGCCGCCTGCAGACGGGACTGCGGCAGAAGAAGCGGATGGGAAGCTGTCGGAGCCGCAGGATGGGACTGAAATTTTATTCAGTCAGAATTTTGCCTGCAGCGACTGCGGCATCAGTCTGCCGGAAGTAACGCCGCGGATGTTTTCGTTTAATAATCCGCTGGGAGCCTGTCCGACCTGCGGCGGGATCGGTACGCTGAGGCAATTTGACGAATCCTATTTTCTGTCAAGAGTTGCGGACAAAAGCTTTGCCGATGTTGCAAATTATTTGGTTAAGCGGTATCTGGCGGATGATGACACCAGCGCGATGCTTTGTATGCAGGCCATTGGAGCACGCTATGAATTTGATGTCCGCAAGCCATTTTCAAGCTATGGAGAGGGTGTTGTGCGGTTCCTGCTGCATGGTTTCGGCGAGGAAACTTTTTCTTACAGAAGCGGGGCCCATGCGTTTACATTCCGCTTTGAAGGCCTGATTCCTTTGATGGAACGGAATATGCGTGAGAATCCGTACGGATATTATACCAGTTACGCATATGAAACCTATATGCTGGATAAGCTGTGTCCGGACTGCGGCGGCGCGCGTCTCAACCGAGACAGCCTCGCCTTCACGGTAAGCAATAAAAACATTGCGGAATTTACGCAGATGTCTATCCGGGATGCCCTGCAGTTTATGAAACAGATTCATTTGTCAGAAGAAAAGACATTGATTGCAGAACCGATTTTAAAGGAACTGAACGGCCGCCTGACCTTTTTATCCGATGTAGGTCTGGATTATCTGACGCTTGCCCGCTCCAGCGGAACGCTCTCCGGCGGGGAGGCACAGCGGATCCGTCTTGCAACGCAGATCGGCGCCGGCTTGATGGGGGTTGTATACATTCTGGATGAA
>USLW01000336.1 GCA_900555605.1 uncultured Clostridium sp.
GAGCACCATATCAAAGTATGGCCCCAGCGGCCCCTTGCCCTCCATTGGGCCTACAACGGTAGCCGAGCTTATTATCGCCGGAGGGTTGGAAAACAGCACCGTCTGCCTTCCGGCGCGCTTTACGGGTATTTCCCGCAAAAGAAGAACGGAGAATGCGATATGCGTATCAACGGCGGTCCTGCTGTGACGATTTACCGCGGAGAAACAAACGGAATTCATTATCTCGGAAGCTATACGGCGGGTGAGACCGTTACCGTTGAAATCATCTCAAAAGGCGGAAGCTACGACGCAGCAGAGAACAGGCTTTATCTGCTGGACTTAGAGGCTTTCACACGGGCGGCGGAAACGCTGCAAAGCGATGAAATGGCGCTTCTGGAGTGGGGCGTAGGTTTTCTGCGCGGAACGGTTTCCGCCGGTCCCGGCCAGATCATGTTTACCAGTCTTCCCTATGATCCGGGGTGGTCTGTTTATATCGACGGAGAACCTGCGGAGACGTGCAGCTTTGCGGATGCGCTTTTGTGCTTTGCGGTGCCGGAGGGAGACCATGAGATTCTTCTGCGGTACACGGCGGAAGGCCTCCGCTCCGGTGTCATGATTACGTTTTGCGGGCTTATAGGGCTGACCTTTTACGCAGGCAGACGACGCCGTCAAAGGGCGATCAATCCCGCTTCTGTAAAGAGAGCGGATTAGATTTTAGTTTTGCCCTGCGGCATCTCCCTTATCAGAAGCTGCCGCGTTATGCCTCCATCCAGATCTTTTGGGCATCATACATACGGGCGTACAGTCCGCCGGCCTCCAGCAGCTCCTGATGGGTGCCCTCTTCTGCGATTTGTCCTTCGTCTAAAACCAGGATCCTGTCAGCCCAGCGTGCAAAGCCCAGACGGTGGGATACAAAAAACACCAGCTGGTCCGAGGCCAGCGCGTAGATGAATTTATACATCTCAATTTCTGCCATAGGATCCAAATGCGCGGTTGGCTCATCCAAAATCCAGATCTGCGCATTCGGAACCGCAAGGAGCCGGGCGGCAGCCAGCTTCTGCCATTGTCCTGCCGATAGTTCCCGTCCGTTTTCCGCCAGCTGTCCGAGGGGGGTATTCATTCCTTCCTTCAGGCTGCTGATAAAATCCGTCAGCTCCACTTTTTTGATGATTTCCTGAAGTGTTTCTTCGGGCAGCGGCTGCCCGCCGTTTCCGATTTCGATATTTTCCCGGATGGTCATCTGATAACGGCAGAATTCCTGCAGCAGGCAGGATACCGATACGCGGGAAAGCGGACGCCCATCTTCCGCGGACAGCTGCATGTTACCTTCATAGTCTGTAAACAGCCCGGAGAGAATGCTCATCAGCGTACTTTTGCCGCTGCCGTTAGGACCCACCACGGCAATCCGTTCTCCCCGGCGGAAAACTGCGCTTACGCCCTTCAGCGCATAATTTGCAGATTGCTTATAACGGTATGCAATTTGGTCTATGGCAAGGGCCTGAAAAATAGATGCGTCTGTTTCCTGCGTCTCGGACGGAAGCTCGGGAAGCGCCATGAGTTCATAATAGTCGTCCAGCGTCGCCACGTGCCAGTTCCCGTTTACCACTACATTTGCAAAGCTTTTCATCATGGAGAACAGACTGAAGAGCAGCGTAACAACCATTGTAAAATATCCCACGCCGTAGGTATCCGGCCTGGTTACCACCAGATTTCCCACATGCAGCATAGCCCAGATACAGACGGCGCATTGTATGACCAATACGGCCATATCCGTAAAAAAGCTCAGAAAATTCAATCTTGCATAGGAATAGGTGGTGGCGCGGTTCCATTTATGGCAGCGGGGGGGCAAAAAAGCATACAGCCGGCCGGACTGAATTGTCTGCTGGCTGACCCTGTCCCCCATAACCCCTTCAAAATAGCTGTTCCGCCGAGATTTCGGCATGACATGGCGGCGCCAATAGGCAAGCTGGCGGTCCGTAACAAATCCGGAAATCAGAATCGTAACAATATTTGCCGCTATGACAATCAACGGGAACCAACTGCTGACACGGCTCAGCAGGATGCTGTAAATTCCCATCATAAACAGCAGACGGATAAAACTGACAATACTTTGTATGGCATTTGCGTACAATTCTCCCGTTTGGCCTGCCCTGCTCAGCTTTTCGTGGAATGCATTGCTTTCAAAAAAGTCATAGGGAATTGCGCTGAGCTTCATTTTAAAGGAGGTTTCGATTTCAAAGCGGACTTTTTCCCTGAATTTCAGGGTAATACGGCCGTTCAGCCAGTTCAGCACGACTGTGGCCAGAAACGCGGCAGCAAATGCGGCAAAAATCCACAGCGTTTTTTGAAGCTCCGCACTGCCGTTATAGAGCGCCACAGCGGCATCTGTGGAATATTCCGTAAACTGGATGGAGACGACGCTTGCCGCTGCGGTCAGCAGCATAAACAAAATCATCAGGATACTTGAAACCGGGTACTTTTTGATCAGAAATATAAATACTTTTGTATGTACGATAATAAAGCGCTTGATAGTAATCCTTTTCTTCATAATCTTTTCTATCCTTTCGCAATTTCCGCATGAGAAATCTTATTTTTTACGCTGATCCCCGTTCTTTTTTATTTGCGTTTCATTGATTCCGGCTTTGCCAAAGGTCCGGTTTTGGGGAAGCTCTGCACACGAGCTTCTGCGGCTCAGCCGTTGGTATAGAATTCCTTCTGTGCCTCAAACAAGGTACAATAATATCCTCCGGCACGCAGCAGGCTTTCATGGGTACCTTCCTCCAGAATTTTTCCGTCCTTCATCATAATGATTCTGTCTGCCAGCCGTGCAAACGCCATCCTATGTGAAATCAAAACTGCGGTGCGCCCGGAGAGGCTCTGCCTGAATTCACTGAGCATACGGGTTTCCTCCAGGGGATCGATGCTCGCAGTGGGTTCGTCCATAATCAAGATTTCCGGCTGGCCCATGTAGGCACGGGCCAGGTGCAGG
>USLW01000337.1 GCA_900555605.1 uncultured Clostridium sp.
GTCTTTGACCGATGACCCCCGTTGAACCGATCATAACGCTTTCCGCAGGCCGGCTGAGCAAAGAAGCTAAATGAGAGGTCAGAAGCGCCGCATCCTTATATCCCGCATCGCCCACACACGCATTTGCACAGCCGCTGTTAATCATCACCGCGCCTGCCTTTTTGCCGGCCATCCGTTCCATTGTAAGCTGCAGAGAATGCCCCTTTACTACATTCCGCGTATATACGCCGGCCGCTGCCGCAGGCATATCCGAGACAACCACCGCCATGTCCTTCTGATCCTTTTTGATTCCGCAGCAAACACCTGCCGCACGATATCCGGCAGGCGATGCAACACCGCCGTATTCCAACCATTTTAACATTTTCGTTTGCCCTCCGTTTCGAAACTTAAAATCCGGTTATTCCAGCTGAAACATGACCTCGTCATGCTCTTCGATTCCTAAAACAGCCTCGGCTACATTGTTGCAATGGTCGCCGATCCGCTCCATATGATGAATCAATTCAATATATGTAATTGCCGCCTCCGGATCGCAGAGCCCCGCGTGCAGCCGTTCCAAATGGCTTTTACGAAGATTTTTTTCCAAGGCGTCTACTTTATCCTCATAAGACAGCGCTTTCGCAGCAAGTACGCTGTCATCTGTTTTGAGCGCCTCGATACAGCTGTCGAGCATATTGGTCAGCAGCGCAAAGGACTCCCGGATCTCTTTCAGCGCCAGATCGGAAAAAGGCAGCTTCTTTTCTTTTTTTACTTTTGCAGAATCCGTAATGTTAACGCAGTAGTCCCCCACACGCTCGATATCGGAGGTTGCCTTCATCAGCCGTGTTACGCGTACGGATTCCGCAGTTGTCAGAGAATGCGACGACAGCAGCCTGGATAAGTATCGGATAATCGAGTTTTGCTGAAGATCTACAATTTCTTCGATTTCATTGACTTTATTGATTTTAGCGGCATCATATTCCAGAAACGAATCCACAGCTTCCTTGAGCATGACTCTTGTAAAATCCGCCATCCGGCTCAGCTCCTTTGCCGCCAGCTCCAGGGCCATTGCTGTATTCGGAGAGACCTTGTCGGAAATAAACATGGTACATTTGTCATACTCTGTGGGCTTCTCTTTATAAATCAGCTTCACCAGCTTGGTCAGCAGCGGAATCAGCGGAATCCAAACAAGCACGCTGAATAAATTAAAAAGCGTATGCGCATTTGCAATATCACGCATCACGCCTGTTTCCAAATGCAAGCCCAGCCCCACCAGCTCTGAAAAAGAATTGATGTAATCCGGCAAATGAGAGATAAAGGAAGAAAACGGCTTTACAAAAAGCATAAATACAACGGAGCTGACAAGATTAAAGATCGTATGGGACATTGCCGCCCGCTTTGCATCGGTTTTTGCCCCGATAGAGGAAAAAAAGGCAGTAATCGTGGTTCCGATATTGCTGCCGAGCAAAAGCGGTATCGCAGCAGGCAGCGTCAGCAGCCCGGAGCCTGCCAGATTCTGTATAATTGCAATCGTTGCACTGCTCGACTGCACCACGCAGGTAGCAAGCGCGCCTACCAGCAGCCCTAAGAACGGGACATCGCTGACCTTCAGCAGCAAATCTCGAAACGCCGCACTGCCGGCCAGTCCGGACATCGCGCCGGACATGGTATTCAAGCCGATAAACAGCAGACCAAACGCAAAAATAATCTGGCCGATATATTTGGGCCTGTCCTTCTTTGCAAAAAAGAAATACAGGATAAATCCCACCGCAGCAAAAAAATATGCAAAATCCCCAATGTCAAAGGCCACAATCTGCGCCGTAATCGTCGTACCGATATTGGCGCCTAAAATAACACTGATAGCCTGAGGTAGCGTCAGCAGCTTTGCCCCGACAAACCCCACCACCATTACGGTGGTGGCACTGCTGGATTGAATAATCATGGTGACAAGTGCGCCTGCCAGAACACCGGTAAAGGGATTTCTCGTCAAAAAAGCCAGGATCTTCCGCATCTTGTCTCCGGCTGCCTTCTGCAGGCCATCCCCCATAAAATTCATTCCGTAAATAAATACGGCTAGCCCTCCCAGCAGCTTTGCGGCAGTCAAAAAGTTGTCGTACGTAAACATCCCCATGTCGGCTATCGCTCCGTTTTGATGTCGTCGCCAATGACTTTAAAAGTAATCTCATCCCCCGCTTTTAGGCTGCCGTTTAAAAACAGCTCTGCAAGCTCATCCTCGATTTTGCGCTGGATCAGACGCCGCAGCGGCCGTGCGCCGTATTTTTCATCATAACCATGCTCTACCAGATAATCGCTGACATCGTCTCCGATCGTCAGTCGAATGCCCTTGTCCCCGCACTGTGCGTATACTTCCGCAAGCATCAGATTAGCGATTTTATGAAGGCTCGGCTTATCCAGCCGATTGAAAACGATCACCTCATCTACGCGGTTCAAAAATTCCGGTCTGAATATCTGCTTCAGCGCATCATTGGCATGTTCTTCAATTGCTACAAGCGCATCATTAGCAAATCCGATCCCCTTGCTTTTTATGCTGTTCCCGGCATTAGAGGTCATAATGATGATGGTATTTTCAAAGTTCACTGTCCGCCCCTGGCTGTCCGTAAGCCTTCCGTCATCTAAAATCTGCAGCAGCATGTTAAACACATCTGCGTGGGCCTTTTCAATCTCATCCAATAATATAACGGAATACGGCCGCCGCCGGACCTGCTCCGTCAATTGTCCCGCCTCGTCATATCCCACATAGCCGGGAGGCGAGCCGATGAGCTTTGAGACCGTATGCTTCTCCATATATTCCGACATATCCAGGCGGATCAACGCGTCGATGGTTCCGAACAATTCAATGGCCAGCTGCTTTACCAGCTCTGTTTTTCCAACGCCGGTAGGTCCGACAAAAATAAAGGAGGATGGCTTATACCGTTTGCGGAAGCCGGAACGGTTGCGGCGAATCGCCTTTGCAA
>USLW01000338.1 GCA_900555605.1 uncultured Clostridium sp.
TGCGTTTCCGATTATACCGCCGCGATCAAAGAATGCCGTGAAAAATACCGCGACAATTTCATGCCAGACGGCAGGCTGATTACAAATAATCCGCAGAGGACGGCATGCGCGGCGGGTAAGATGCCGCGGTTCCGGCACGGAGTCTGCGAAGGCAGCTGCGGATATTTCGGCTGGCTGGAAAAAAACGCGCAGGATCTGTATCTTTGTCCTGCCTGTATGCTTAAGAATCTGCGGGGTGAAATGCCGCTTACAAATGAACGCCTCGTCTATATGCTGAAATCCGTTTCTCTTATGCCGCCCTTTATTCCTTCCCGCTTTATCCCCGTGGCCTTGCTGGCGGACGATATTCTGTCGGCCTGTTCCGTGTATATGCGTACCGGCAAGCTGCCGTCGCGCCCGGATGGTATTCGCTGTCTCGGATATGATTACGGATTTTTGTTGAATAGTATTCTGCAATTACGATCCGCCTGTGATGAAAATCCGCTGCTACTTCCGGAAAATGATAAAGAACTGCTGGCATGCGCCGCGGCGCGCCTGTATGCCCACACCCTCGACATTACGGATAGCACCCGCATCTGGTGTGAATTCTACGATGACAATAAGCCTGCCGGGACCCAATACCGTCCTTGGGAAAGCGCCATCAACATCTGTGCCTTAATTGACTATGCCCTGTCCGTGTGCAGAAAGGCATAAACCGCATGCCGCCGAAATATTTCTATGCGCTGCTCTATGGCCATCTGCTTTCCTTGAAAAAAAAAACAGCGGCCCTTTCTCTTAGGGCCGCTGTGATCAGAACAATATTCTTATTCTCACTCTGTTCTGCGTTTTCTTTTCAAAACTGCCATGCCTGTTACTCCCACCGCAAGCGCTGTCAGGATCAGCACAACCGTCATACTGCTGAAATCACCGGTTCCCGGATCTGGCTGAGCTCCGGTGGCAGGAATGACTTCCACAACCTTATGGCCGCAGACAGAGCAAGCCTTTTCCTTGCTTCCATCCTCGGTTTCCGTAGCTTCTTTCGTAACGGACCAGTCACCGTACTGATGCGCTGCGATATCTGCTTTATCACCGCAGGTGCATTCATGCCAATGATTCTCATCATCGAAATTCCATGCGGAATCGTAATTATGCGTATGAGGGAGCACCGGAATCGGTTCCGTTCTCAGGACATGTCCGCATACGGTGCAGGAATAAGTCCGAACACCTTCCGTCGTTTCCGTAGCCGGCGTGGTTACAACGCCTTCATCACTCTCATGAGCCGCGGCATTTACCTTTTCATCACAGATTGTACAGATATTCCAATGCTGCGCCTCATCCGAAACCCATTCCGTTCCTGCTTCATGTGTGTGCACGGAATACGTTCCATCTTCATTTTGATGCGGATGAAAATCATCTGCACAGTATGCATCCGGAATTGCAGTCGTATAAGTACCGCCGCTGATGGCAGGCTGATAAGGATAATCATCGCCCACTAAAACCGATCCGTTAAATTTACCGTCAGCAATGGCAAGGCTGCCTCCTTTTTCGCTGCCGACTCCATACCCGAATAAAGCGCCGGTGCCGTTATTGCTGGCTGTAAAAGTACCGCCCTGAATGGTCAATATCCCCTGATCATAGCCGTTATCGTAATAACCGTTTGCAAGTACGGCACTTGCCGTATGATTGACCGTAAAGGTACCATCGTGAATCACAGCCACATTCCAGTTCATGATTGCAGGACCATATGTATTGCTGAACGTACCATCCATAATCGTTAGCTCACCGCGGTCATCGTTCTTTACGACATTGATGCCGCCGCTGAACTGACCGCCGTAAATCGTCAGCGTCGGGGTATTGGTTTCGTTTTTGCCATTATAGTAGCCATTTGCAATCAAGCTGGAATAGCCTCCATTGGCAGGTAGCACAATCCCGCTGTTATCCGCGCCTTCTTCACCGATGGTCATGGTTCCCAGATTTTGTATGACATAAAAAGAATTTCCGCCGTTATTGTTTGGATTAACACCAGCTTCATTGCTGCGCGTAAACGTTCCCCTTAAAATTGTAACATGACCGGTGCGGTCGTTGTAAATTGCCGCTTTTCCGTGGTTTACATTGTCCACGGTGCCGTCGCCGGTAATTGTCAGATCTCCCTTGTTGATGATAGTGTGCTTTGCACCGCTGTTCTTCAGGGTACAGCCGTTTAAGTCCAGCGTGACTGTTTTTTCCGCGGGAATCTCGATGCTTTCGGTAATCGTCTGCTGTAAAAGCGTAATTACGGCCTTCTCCCCGGCAGCATCAACAGCCGCCTGGAGCGTGGTATAACCGGCCGTTCCAATCTTGGCAACAGCAGTTTCCTCATCAATTACAACAATATACTTTCCGTCCTGCTCCATCACCTGATTGCCTGCCGGAACATAAGCAGAAACATCGCTGCTGAATTTCCCGCCGGTAATATTGGGATCTCCGGTATTCTTTCCTGCCTGCATTGCCGGGCTATTTCCGCCGCCGACAAAGGTACCTCCTGTAATATAAGCCGTTGCCTTTGCATTAATACCGCCGTCGCCGCCGAGATTGTCATTGCCGCAGAGAACCGCAACTCTGCTTGCCGATTCGTAGCTGCCGCCGGAGATATGCGCTTCAACAACGCCGACTTCACCTGCAATATACAGAGCGTAAAAAGAGTACGCACCCTCCGCACTGTGTTCACAGCCTACGGTTTTGAAGGTTCCACCCTTCACTTCCGCATATCCGTTGCTGATTCCAAGACCGCCCTGCACGCCGGTTACGGAGCCGTCATAAAAATAAAGCTCTCCGCGGCTGTTGATACAATAAGCCCAATGTCCGCCGTTTCCCTGAGAATCTTTTGTCTGGTTGCAGGAAGTGGTAACAAATGTGCCGTTATGAATCGTCAGCTTGCCTTCGCTGTAAACCGCGCAGGTAGCTCCCTCAAACAAGCCGCCGCGAATCACG
>USLW01000339.1 GCA_900555605.1 uncultured Clostridium sp.
CTCCGGCCGTTGGAAAGCTGATACAGCTTTTGAAATACGGATTCCAGACCGTGATATGCCTCGTCGTACAGCGGCTTTAATTGGTCGTATACGATCTGCGCGTGCCGGCATGTGTAAATCCAAAGCGAAAGACAGGAAGGATTTTTTGGAAAAAACGAGGCACCGACGGCATTTTTCAACTCGGGAGTTTCAGCTGCGTGCGGAAGGAGCCATACAGGGGCAGACGTTTTCATCAAAATAATTGTATTCAGAATGTAACGAATCCGGATAACTTTATATCTGCATTTATTCCTGCAGATTTCTCTTTTTTCAAATCAGCGGCGCTGTTGATTTGCTGCCGAAAAAAAGTTATAATCACTCCTGAATTGCAATGGCCGGGACAAGCTCCCGGCGGCAGCGGACAGGTGACCGGAAAAGGAGCTATGGTATGCCGCAGGGCACGGAGATGCAGGAGCAGCAATTAAAAATATACAACAGAAGATATCTGGGCAGTAAGAGCAAGCTGCTCCCCTGGATCCGAAAAATTACGGATGCGCAGTGCGGCGTAATTCATACGGTGGCGGATCTTTTTGCCGGCACCGGCGCAGTTGCCTCGGCTTTTACGGACAAAAAACTGATCACCAATGATATCATGTACAGCAATTATATCTGCCATACGGCGTGGTTCGGCCCGGAAGCATATGATCAGGAAAAAATCATCCGATATACAAAGTTTTATAATGAAACACAGCCATCGGAAGAAAATTATATGACGGAACATTTTTCCGGCACCTTTTTCAGCCCCGCGGACTGCTGCAAGATCGGCTTCATTCGCCAGCATATTGAAACGCTTTTTCAAAACGGCGCGGTGAACCCGCGGGAACGGGCAATTCTGATCATGTCGCTGTTATATGCCATGGACAGAAGTGCAAATACCTGCGGCCATTATGACGCGTACAGAAAGGGCGCCGTTTTTTCGCGGCCGCTGCTGCTCAAGCTGGCCCTGCCGCCTGTTTCTAACAATGCAAATAACCTGTGTTATCAAATGGACGCCAATCAGCTGGTTCGGGAGATTGAGGCAGATCTGGTATATCTCGATCCGCCGTATAATTCCAGACAATACTGCGATGCCTATCATCTTCCGGAAAATGTGGCGCGCTGGGAAAAGCCGCCGGTAGCAGGGACAGCCCGGAAAATGGCAGATCGGGCAGAGCTGAAAAGCGCGTATTGCACAGCCAAAGCCGGCGAAGCCTTTGCGGATCTGATCCGGCATATTAAAGCAAAATATATTTTACTTTCCTATAATAATATGGCAGAAAAGGGCGACGGCCGTTCCAACGCCAAGCTCAGCGATGAGGAAATTCTCCGTATTCTATCCCGCAAAGGCGAGGTACAGGTTTTTTCAAAAGAATACAAAGCTTTTTCCGCCGGAAAATCCGATATTCGGGAAAATCAGGAACGTCTTTTCCTCTGCAGATGTTTTGACGCAGAAAAAGAACGCATCCAGTCGCCCCTGAATTATGTAGGAGGAAAATTTAAGCTGCTGCCGCAGCTGCTGCCGATGTTTCCGACAAAGGTGGATCTCTTTGTGGATTTGTTCTGCGGCGGCTGCAATGTCGGCATCAACGCAGATTGCAGCCGGGTGCTGTTCAATGATTTGGAACCCGTGCTGCCCGCCCTTTGCACGGTACTGCGCAGGCTCGGCAAAGACACGGTATTTGCACGGATCCAAAAAATCATTACAGATTACGGGCTATCCTGTTCCCAGGAAAATGGATACGCATTTTACGGCTGCGCCTCGGGACTGAGCCGCTACAACAGGGCGCCTTATCTCAGGCTGCGGGAGGATTTTAACCGCCGCCTGCAAAGGGACGACGATTACTATCTGATGCTGTATGTACTGATCGTTTACGCTTTTAACAACCAGATCCGCTTCAATCAAAGCGGGGCCTTCAATCTGCCGGTGGGGAAACGAGATTTCAACGCAAAAATGCAGCGTAAATTGGCTGCCTTCACAGATCGTCTGCGAAGCGGCGATTATCAGTTTACAAGTCAGGATTTCCGTTCCTTTGATATCGGACGGCTCAGTAAAAACAGTTTTGTTTACGCCGATCCGCCGTACCTCATCACGTGTGCGCCTTATAATGAGCAGGGCGGCTGGACAGAAGCCTGCGAACGCGATCTGCTGGCATTTTTAGATCGTCTCCAGCAGAAAAAAATCAAATTCGCCCTTTCAAACGTGCTGTCGAGCAAAGGCAAGACGAATCACATTTTACAAGACTGGGCTGCTGAGAACGCCGGACGCTACCGGATCATAGAGCTCAACTTCAGCTATGCGAATTCCAATTACCAGACGAAAAATAGGACCCGGGATACCAGAGAGGTGCTGATCGTCAACTATGATCCCGGGACCTGCTGAGCCCTTGCGCCGGCTGCAATCAGGAAAATCGAGGTTCTCTGCCTGTGCGGTCGTTTTAAAATAAAGGTACGGTCCGATATGATAAAATTTGGCAGACATCTGATAGGGAGGCTGCAAAATGGAAACGAACAATGAAATTAAAAATAGATATTCCCTGGAGCAATATCTGATTCCGCTGTGGGAATCCGCCGTCGTGTATAATGAATCCGTCATGCCGCTGGAAAATCCGGACGGCACCCTCGATCCGATCCGTCTGCTGTATCCGGCGGAACAAATCCGCTGCGTCAGCGACGCGCTTCTGGAAATCGTCTATAAAGAAGGGTCGGATTATCGGCTGGAGGACGGAAAGCTGGTGATTCTGCCGGACGGCGCCATTCCTACAATTTCCTACCGTTCCTATTACCCGGAGGAAGCCGTACCCCATGGCACCTTTCCGAGAACAGGCGGCGGCTATGTCGCATTCAGCGAAGGTCCTGTATTTCATAAAATGCAGCTTGCCGTGACATATACGCACAGCGGCGCATGGGACGGGCCGA
>USLW01000340.1 GCA_900555605.1 uncultured Clostridium sp.
GTCTGCTCCTTTCCGGTAGCCGATAATCCTTCCGTAAGGGAAGGCAAATTTACCGTGCTTATATCCCATGCGCTTACCGCGGGCTACATTCTGGGAAATCGACTCGCTTTCGGCCTGGGCAAAGGCGCTCAGTACGGTGAGGATCATCTCAGAGTTCATGGTGGCGGTGTTGATGTTCTCTTTTTCAAATACCACCGCGATTCCCATCTGTTTCAGCATTCGGACGTATTGAATACTGTCCAGTGTGTTGCGGGCGAAGCGGGAAATGGATTTTGTCAATATAAGGTCGATTTTGCGCTTCTTGCAGTCTTGAATCATCTGGTTAAAACCGTCACGCTTCTTTGTATGCACACCGGAAATACCATCATCTGCGTAAATGCCCGCGACCTCCCACTCCGGGGTTGATTCAATTTTCTCGGTGTAGTACAACTTCTGGATTTCAAAACTGCCCTGCTGTTCTTCTTCCTCGGTGCTAACACGGCAGTAGGCAGCTACCCGCAGCTTGCGCACGGCATTTTTTCGTCCGGCACTTTCCCGCATTGAGGCGGGAATCTCAACGATTCTCATGTTATTCACAGCTTTTCCTCTTTACACGATTTGTCCGTTTTGCAGTCTGACTTCAATGTGGGTGTCACGGTACAGAATAACCTTGCTGACGACCTCTTTATAAAAGGTATATGGAAAGCCGTCTGTCAGATCATACTCGGCACAAGCTTTTCGTATTTGCATAGTTGCCGGGTCGGCATCTCCTGCAGAGCAGAATTCATATTCCAGTTCCGCCCGGTGCAGGATTTTAGCAACCAACGCATCCACATCGGGTTCTGCATTCGTCAGCGCCTGCCAGATTTCACGATCCAATAGGGTAACTTCTACGGATTGCACATTTGCCTGTCCTTCAGGGTTGTGGATGAGTTCTGAGTTCTGTTGGAGCCCTCGCAGTTTTTCCACAATGCTATTGAAAGTTTCCTTTGCTTGTGTCGGCTTCGACCACATTCCGCATTCACGGCAAAACCATTGATTGCTTTTGGAATGCCAGTAAAGCCTTGCACCGCAGCATCCGCACTGCATATCTTTGCGGAACGGTTTCAGCGTTGCCGAGTAGGTGACGGTCTTGCTTTTTCGGATTTGTTCTGCCGCTTCAAGCTGCCCTGCGGTGATGATTTGTGGGTATTCCGCCGTACCGCAGTAGTCTGCATTGGCAAGGATACGGCTTACCATGTTTTTGTTCCAGCGAGATGCATCCGAACGGTAGGGGATACCTTGGGCAGACAGCGCATCGGCAATCTGTTGAAATGTTTGCCCTGCGGTGTAGGCATCGAATATCCGGCGTACAGCTTCGACCTGTTCGGAATCTGCCACGATTTTACCATCTGCAATTTCATAACCGAAGGGGAGATAGCGATTTTTCATGGTTCTGTTCTCCCCTCTGTCAGCTTCATTCCATTGATTAGTCCAAATATTATCGCTGTACTGCTGATTTTCACTCTGCTTACCAGAGCCGTAAAAGCCGCCTCATCAAAGTCTGTCAGCAGCGGCCCGGCTGCCAGCCGCGTGCTGATCCCCTTTGTCTGCCACAGCACCTTCTCAACATTCTTGTTGAAAAACCTGCGCATCAATAATGCCTTCTTTTCAATAAGCTGTTGTTCAATTACCGCGCGACGCTCCCAGTATTGGGCACTATCGATACAGCCTGTGGTGCGGAGACGCTCCAGGTTATGGTTTTGTTTGCCCAATCGTTGAATTTCTTTCGTTATCGTTACACGCTCGGCATTTCTTTGTTCTTGCAGATATCGGAGACTGGCAAGGTCATCCATTGCCGGGCGCAGGATTTTCTCGCGGTTTGCTTGCAGTTTGTTGTACATGGATAAAAATGCCCGGCAAAGGTCTGCTTCGTGCACAGGCTTTACCGGGCATAATTCAGATTTATCCAGATGCTTTCTGCAGCCCCACACAACGACACCGTTGGCCCTGACTTTTCGGGAAAAGACAGAACCGCACTCGGCACAGTACAGCTTATTGCTGAAAGTGCAGGTATTCTGATGCTTTCGCTCCGTACCTTTTCTTTTTAATAAGGTCTGCACCTTTTCAAATTCCTGTCGTGAGACCAGCGCCTCGTGATGGTTCTGCACATAATACTGAGGAAGCTGACCGCTGTTTTTCTGGCACAGCAGGGGAAGATCATCGGGGGTAAAGTTCTTTTGATGGTGGACATCCCCGATGTACTTCTCATTCATAAGGATGCGCCGCACAGCAGATACATACCATGTGCCGTTCTCTTTCGGATACCGACGATTCAGTTCCTCTGCAATTTGCACAGTACCTACTCCGACCAGAAAACTGCTGTAAATGTAGCGGACGATTTCCGCTTCGCGCTCAATGGGAATCAGCTGACTTTCCTGCTTTTCGTAGCCGAAAGGTGACATACCATTCAGGTATGTGCCGTCCTGCATCCGTTTGCGGATACCCCACTTTAGATTCTTAGAGATTGACAGCGACTCTTCCTGTGCTGTAGCGCAAATCATACTCAGAATCATTTCACCGTTGGCAGTTTCGGTGTCAAAGCCCTCTTTTTCAAAAACAACCGTTACGCCAAGGGTTTTCATTTCGCGCACCGATGCCAGCGCATCCGCCGTGTTGCGGGCGAAGCGGGATGCCGATTTGACCAGAACACGGTCAATCAGCCCGGCGCGGCAGTCCTCCATCAAGCGGTTGAACTGCTCACGGTGTTTGGTGCTGGTGCCGGTAATGCCTTCATCGGCGTAGATTCCGGCGAAATCCCAGTTTGGATTTTCCTGTATCAGATGGGTATAATAATCCACCTGCACGGACAGTGAATTTAGCTGGTCGGTCGAATCACTGCTGACGCGGGCATAGGCCGCCACGCGCAGACGCTTCGGTTGTTGCTGGATTGGCTGGATAACTTGG
>USLW01000341.1 GCA_900555605.1 uncultured Clostridium sp.
CCCGCGGCCGGGCGCGCGGCCGCGCAGCCATCCATGGGCATATCGAAGCTTACCGCGCACAGCTGCCGGAGGAAACGCGGCTGCGGATTCCTCCGGTCCCCGAAGATCATATCCGCTTCAATGACGCCTATATATTGGACGGCTACGCTTCATACAACCGGGAAATTACGGAAACAATCCGTCAAATGCTGTTCCTCAACGGAGTTCCGATGGACACCACCTATACGGGAAAGGCATTTTGGGCGCTGAATCGTTATTTGTCGGAAAATCATATAACCGGTAAGAAAATTCTATTTCTGCATACTGGCGGCCTGCCCCTGTTCTTTGACCGCCTCGCGCTGCTGAAATAAGGCCCGGCGCGGGGATTGACCTGCGGCACAATTGTAAAGTATACTGAATACGACAACGGCTGATAAGGAGACCCTCGGGCCATGAATCTATTACTGACCTCCGTCGGGCGGCGGAGTTATTTAGTTGAATATTTTAAACAAGCAATGGCGGGCCGCGGGCTTGTACACACGGCAAACAGCGATCCGCTGGCCCCTGCCCTTGCATATGGAGACAGGGCTGTCGTTACACCGCTGATTTATACGCCGGAATATATCCCGTTTCTGCATGCATACTGTCTGCGCAACAAGATCGGCGCCGTGCTGTCGCTGTTTGATGCGGATCTGCCGGTTTTAGCCGCCAACCGTGATATTTTTGAAAATGACGCCATCCGGGTGCTGGTTTCGTCTGCCGAGGTGATTGCCGCCTGCAACGACAAATATCAAATGCAGCAGGTATTGAACCAAATCGGCATTGCCGTACCTAAAACATACCGCACCCCTGCCCAGGCCGCCCATGCGGCGGAAGACGGCCTGATTTCCTATCCGGTTATGATAAAGCCGCGATTCGGCATGGGCTCCATCGGCATCTTTGAGGCAGAGAATGCCTCGGACCTCCGGGTGCTGTACGAATATGCGGTCAGAACGGTTCAGCGTACCTATTTAAAATATGAATCCGCCGCAGATCCGGAAAACGCGGTCCTCATTCAGGAAAAAGTCGCGGGACCGGAATACGGACTCGACATTATCAATGATTTATCCGGAAATTACCGCACCACCATTGTAAAGCGCAAAATCACCATGCGCGCGGGAGAAACGGATGCCGCGGAAACAGCAGATGTGCCGGCGCTGCGGCGGGGCCGCAGAATCAGCGAAACGCTACATCATATTGGAAATCTCGATGCAGACGTCATTCTGACAGATGCCGCGCCCATGGTACTTGATTTAAATGCACGGTTCGGCGGCGGGTATCCGTTCAGTCATGCAGCAGGCGCAGACCTGCCGAGGGCCATGGTCGCATGGCTTGAGGGTAAGGAGGCAGACCCAAAACTGCTGACAGCGGAAATCGGCGTGCTTTCCTATAAAGACATCCGGATCCAAAGGCGCGCGGCAGCACCGCAGAATAAGCCGCACGATGAACCGCAAAAAGGGCCGCAGAAAGGAATGGAAACATGAAAGGAATTTTATTGGCAGGCGGACGCGGGACGCGCCTCTTTCCTATGACAAAGGCCGTATCCAAGCAGCTGCTTCCCATTTACGATAAACCGATGATCTATTACCCCCTTTCCGTGCTGATGCTTGCGGATATCCGGGACATTTTACTCATCTCCACCCCGGAGGACCTACCTGCGTATCAAAAGCTCTTCGGCGACGGCAGCATATTCGGTCTTTCCATCTCTTATCTGCCGCAGACACAGCCGCGGGGATTAGCCGACGCATTTCTTCTCGGAGAAAATTTTATCGGAGACGAACCGGTCTGTCTGATTCTCGGAGATAATATTTTCTTTGGCCAAGACTTCTCCTCCTATCTGGCAAAGGCCCGCAGGCATACGGAGGGCGCGGAAATTTTTGCCTACCCCGTTAAAAATCCGAAAGAATTCGGGGTCGTGGAATTCGATGAAAACAGACGGGTGCTGTCCTTAGAGGAAAAGCCGGAAACGCCGAAATCCCAGTATGCCGTGCCGGGATTATACTTTTACGATTCTGCGGTCTGCACCATTGCAAAGCAGGTATGCCCTTCCGCCCGGGGAGAGCTTGAGATCACGGCTGTGAATAATGAATATCTGCGCCGCGGAAAGCTCAAGGTCAATGTTCTGGGCCGCGGTATGGCATGGCTGGACACCGGCACGCCGGAGGGTATGCTCAAAGCCACCCAGTACGTGGAAGCAATTCAGTCGCGCCAGGGATATTATATTGCGTGCTTAGAAGAAATCGCATGGCGCCGGGGACTGATTACAAAAGAACAGATGCGCGCGGCCGGCGCACAGCTGTCGGCTTCGGATTACGGCAGATACATATTATCCTTGTAAAATGCAAAGAGGAGGCGGAGGCGTCCCATGAAATTATTGATTACGGGCGGCGCAGGTTTTATTGGAAGCAATTTTATTTATTATACGCTAAAGACCCATCCTGAGGACGAAATCATTTGTCTGGACGCTTTAACGTATGCAGGCAGCATTGATACGCTGCTGCCTGCCGGAGGATATCCGAACTTTACGTTTATCCGGGGCGATATTGCAGACAGAGAGCTGATTGATGGGCTGTTTGCACGGGAGCGCTTTGATGCTGTGGTAAATTTTGCCGCGGAGACCCATGTCGACCGTTCGATCCGGACACCGGACATTTTTATTCGCACCAATGTCAGCGGCACGCAGGTGCTGCTGGATGCTTGTCTGAAATACGAAGTAAAGCGGTTTCACCAAATTTCCACGGACGAGGTCTACGGCGATCTTCCGCTTGACCGGCCCGACCTGCATTTTACCGAAGAAACGCCGCTCCGCCCCTCCAGTCCTTATTCTGCCTCCAAGGCTGCGGCAGATCTGCTGGTCCAGGCATACCGCCGCACCTTCGGGCTGGACGGTACGA
>USLW01000342.1 GCA_900555605.1 uncultured Clostridium sp.
CTCATTGGTGGGCGCAGCCGCTGTTCGGTTATTATACGCAGACAGATGAATGGGTGGTGCGCAGGCATATCCAGATGCTGTCGGATGCAGGCATTGACTATCTTATGCTCGATACCTCCAACGGCACGCCGAATACTTATCTGCGGCAGGGTCGGCTGCTGCTGCAGCTTCTTGACGAATATGCGGCCATGGGGTATCGGGTGCCGCAGATTGCATATTACACAAATGCGCAGTCCGGAAGAACCATGCAAGAAATTTATAGAAAAATGTATCTGGAATATCCGGAGCTTCAATATTTATGGTTTCAGTGGGACGGAAAGCCTCTGATGGTGGGCAAAGAAGAGGAAGCCTCCCAGGAGGTAAAGGAAACCTTCCGCATAAAAGCCAGTCAGTGGCCGAATGAAGAAAAAAAGGACGACGGATGGCCGTGGGTAGAATTTGAACGCAATTTGACGGACGAGGCTGTTTACGGTCTGAACGGCAGAAAAGAGGTGGTCTGCGTCTCCCCGGCGCAGCATGCGTTTAGCTGGATGAGCACCAGCGCATTTTACGGCGGAGACAATCGTTCCAGAAGCTTTTACAGCGGCGCCAACCATATTGCCGAGGATTCTGTCCTATGGGGATATAACTTTGCAGAACAGTGGGAATGGGCAATTGCACAGGATCCGGAGACGATTTTTATCACACAATGGAACGAGTGGCATGCGACGCGGTTTGACTTTGACTTGGCCGACCAGCCGCTGGTTTTTGTTGATTTAGCCACTGCGGAATACAGACTCGATATCGAGCCCATGCGAGGCGGATACGGAGACAACTATTACATGCAGATGTGCGCCTATATCCAGAGGTATAAAGGTGCCGCGCCGCGGGTAGATGTCGGTGCGGATATTTCAATAGATATGGAAGGCAGCTTCAGTCAATGGGAGGATTCCAGGATTACAGCAGTTTATTTGGACTACCGCAATGATACGATTGAACGCGCTTCCCGGGGTTACGGCAGAGAAAGATATGATAATGATACGGGCCGAAACGATATTGTTCATATAAAGGCGGCAAAAGATGCTGATTATCTGTATTTCTATGCAGATACGGCAGCGCCCCTTACCTCCCCTGCTGAAAACAACTGGATGACACTGTTTTTAAACAGCGGGACAGAAGAAAATAAAAATTGGTATGGCTATGATTACGCCGTAACCTTCCGCGCAGCTGAAGATTCGGAAGCTTCTGCCGGCGGGGTCCGGGCGGCGCTGCAGAAATGCGCGGGCGGATGGTCCTGGACAGAAGTGGGGAGCGTATCCGTAAAAACAGAAGGAAACCAGCTGATGCTGGCGGTGCCGCGAAGCCTTTTGGGACTTACGGCGCAGCAGGATCGGGGCCTTTTGAATCTCCAGTTCAAATGGGCCGACAATTATGAGGATGATAACATTTGGTCCTTTTATACGGACGGCGATGCCGCTCCCTACGGCAGGCTCAATTATGTATTCAGTCAGCAGAAATGGACCTGACGCAGCACCGGTCCCGAAAAATAAAAATTTCTTGTTATATAGATCTTATTATATGAAAGGATGGTATTTTATGAAGATGAAAAGAAAGGGTTTTGTTTTCTTCCTGGCGGCTGTTTGTCTTGCTTGTCTGCTTTCGTCGGCGCCGCTGCTCCCGGTGTCTGCCCGGGAAATTTCTGAGATCTTGACAGAGGTCATAGACGGCGTCGAGATTATCTGGTCCGGCACCTGGCAGCACGAGGGCATGACAGAGGGGGATAATAAGGGTGTAAATTGTTTTGACGGAGACTATGGAAATAAGTGGGGAAGCAATGATGTTTGGACAAAGTCCGAGGCCGAGTGGGTCGGCGTAAAATTCCCGGAGGAGGTCGAGGTCGGCGGATGGTGCGTTTATCAGGAGAGCAGCGGCAATTACACCAATATCAAACAATATTCGATTCAGGTTCAGAAAGGCACCGACGAATGGGAGACCATCTATACATCAGATGTTTTTGAGGATTTCTGGTATGAGGATCTTGTAAAGCTGGAAGAGTCGGTGATGGTTACGGCCTGGCGCTTTTATGTAGCGCGTGATCAGGCGGCCCAGGGAAATTTGTCTCCTGCGGGCGAATGTGCCGTCGAACTGAGTGAGATCGAAATATATCGCTATCAAAAGGTGGAGGAGACGGAGGCTCCGGTTACCGAGGAGCCTGCGCCGACCCAGAAACCGGCGGATGCGACAAAAGCGTCGACTCAAATGCCTGCGAAAAATACGGATGCACCCGATCCTGAGACAGAAACCGGCAGTACGGCATGGATCATTGTACTGATTGCGGCAGCGGCAGCAGCAGTTATTGTCAGTGTGATCATTGTAGTGGTGAAAAAGAGAAAACAATGATTCGGATAACAGCAGATCCTCTTGGGAATTGAGGAACAAAAAACGAAAGGATGATGAAAATGAAGAAAAATTTCATACGCGTATTGGCAGTCTGCATTGCTTGTGTCTGCTTAAGCGTCTTTCCGGCATACATCGGTCAGGCGGCTGAGATGGTCAATGTAAACATTGCGTCTATGGAAGGGGCGGTTCCGCATTGGTCGGGGACCTGGGGAAATAACCAGCAGGATGCCGCGGCCGGAGATCCGGGGTCAAACTGCTTTAACGGAAATTACGGAGACAAATGGGGAAGCCATGAATTGACGGCGGAGATTCCCCAGTGGATATCCATTGTTTTTCCCTCTGCACAGGAAATATCCGGATTCAAGGTCTGGCAGGCAGATACCCCGTATACGGACAATCAAGGGTTTACGGTTGAGGTCCAGAACGGTACGGATACATGGACGACGGTTCTGAACGTCACTGCGTCTGACCTCAATACATCCGCAGGAAAATGGAAGACCTTTGAAAAGGATTTTGATACGGCGGGGGG
>USLW01000343.1 GCA_900555605.1 uncultured Clostridium sp.
CGCCGCGCTTCCGCCGGAGCTCCCGCCGGGAACACAGGCCGGATTGCACGGATTGTGCGTGATTTTAAAATATGAGTTCTCCGTACTGGAGCCCATGGCGAATTCATCCATATTTAATTTCCCCAGCAGCACGGTCCGCTGTGCCGTGAGCTTCCGGTATACGGTAGCGGAATACGGCGGAACATAATCTGACAGCATACGGGAAGCGCAGGTGGTTCGAATTCCCTGCGTACAGATATTGTCTTTGACGGCCATGGGAATGCCTGCCAAAGGCGGCAGCGTTTCTTTTCCGCGAAGACGGTCAACCGCTTCCGCCTCTTTCATGGCAATCTCAGCTGTGACAGTCAGAAACGCACCGATTTCCGGTTCTTTTTCCTCTATACAGGTAAGATAGGCCCGCGTCAGTTCTGCGGAAGAAATTTCTTTCGCTTGCAGCAGCTTGACTAATTGACTGACAGTGTAATCCGTTAAATGCATAATGAAACCTCCTTCCTTCTACATGACCACAAAGCCGTTTTCTTTTTTCGGGGTGCTTGACAGCAGCAGATCACGGTCAAACGGCGGCTGTACCGCATCCGCGCGCCAGACATTCTTCATCGGTGCCACATGGGCGGTAATCGGAATCTCCGCAGTCGGAATTTCCGAGAGCTGATCCGCAAACGCAATGATGCGATTCAATTCTGATTCAATGGCACCGCGTTCCTGCTCTGATAGCTTTAGTTTTGCCAGATTCGCTACCTTTTCCGCAGATACCGCGGGCCTTGTTTTGTGCTGCCGGGAAGCAGTGCCTGCCTGCATCCCATCCGCTTCGTTTTGTAGAAGCCGGAGAATTTCAAGCTGTTCTCTGTCTACAAAATCCGGCGCACCGGTTAAGGGACAAGAGGCGTCTTTCATTTTCGGAAATGCAATGACATCCCGCAGAGAGTCCGCGCCCCGCATCAGCATGACGAGCCGGTCCAGACCAAAGGCAAATCCTCCGTGGGGCGGTGTGCCGTACCGGAAGGCATTGATCAAAAAACCGAAGCGTTCCCGGATCTCGTCCTCTGTGAATCCAAGCACTTCAAACATCAACTGCTGGATATCCGGGCGATGAATCCGGATACTTCCGCTGCCTAATTCCACACCGTTTAACACGATATCGTAAGCCTGTGCCCGGACGCTGGCAGGGTCTGTCCGCATCCGCGGAATATCCTCGGGATACGGCATAGTAAAGGGATGATGCGCTGCAACATAGCGTCCCTCCTCCTCTGAATATTCAAATAAGGGAAAATCCGTTACAACTACAAATGCAAAACGATCCTTCGGCCGCAGCTTTAAAAGATCTCCGAGATCCAGACGGAGATTTCCCAATATTCGGCAGACTGCCGCAGGCTTATCTGCGCAGAATAAAATAAAATCTCCGGGCTCTCCTGCTATGCGGCACAGTAATTCATCCATTTCCTCCTTTGAAAAATATTTCGTCAGCACAGAATACAGTTCTCCGTCAGGCCGGATTGCAATCCAGGCCATTCCGCCGGCACCATAATGCATCGCTTTTTGTGTCAGATCCTCAATGGTGCTCCTGCTGAAATCCGCACAGCCTTTTACATTAATCGCCCGGACGGCGCCGCCTTTTTCCGCAGCTTGGCGGAATACGGAAAAATCACATTTTAAAGCGATATCCGTGATATCTGTAATTGGCAGGCCGAATCGCAGGTCCGGTTTGTCGCTGCCGTAGCGCTCCATCGCTTCCTGCCAGGTGATCCGCGGAAAGGCCGCGGGAAACGTAATGCCCATAGTTTCCCGGAAAAGATAGCGGAACAGCTGCTCCAAATGCTGCAGAATATCTTCCTGATCCACAAATGACAGCTCCATATCTACCTGCGTAAATTCCGGCTGGCGGTCTGCGCGCAAATCCTCATCTCGAAAACACTTTGCAATTTGATAGTATTTATCAATACCGCCCACCATCAGAAGCTGCTTGAAGATCTGGGGCGACTGAGGCAGTGCGTAAAAGGTTCCAGGATGAACTCTGCTCGGAACCAAATAGTCCCGGGCTCCTTCCGGCGTGCTTTTTGTCAGAATCGGCGTTTCCACCTGAATAAATCCATTTTGATCGAGAAATCGTTCCGCAGCCGCCTGTACGGTATGCCGAAATTTCAGATTGTTCAGTATTTGCGGCCGCCTGATATCCAAAAAACGATAGGCTAAGCGCAGATCCTCCCGCACTGCCGTGCCTTCCTCCAAATGATACGGCAGCGGACCTGCTGCAGACAGTACCTCGATTTCCTCTGCCAGCAGTTCGATTGTACCGGTTTCGATTTTCCTGTTGACGGTTTCTTCATCACGTAGACGGATTTTGCCTCTTACCGCAATTACGGACTCGTTTTTGAGTCCCTCTGCCGTATGAAAGGCTTCCGCAGCCAAATACATTGCGTTGCATACCACCTGAAGGATCCCTTCTCTGTCGCGCAGATCCAAAAATATGACGCCGCCCATATCCCGCTTTGTCTGTACCCAGCCGCAGGCAGTATGCTCGCTGCCGATATCCGCCTCTCTTACCGCTCCGCAATAAATACTTCTTTTCATTTTTACAGCCGCTCCTCCTGTCTGATATTTTTCTGATAAATAAAAAAATCTTCCGTTCCCTCCAAATAGGGACGAAAGATTAATATTCCGCGGTACCACCCGTTTTGACAGCATAAGCCATCCGCTCATAAGCACAATCCCATATAAAAATAAGGGAGTCTATGCCTTCCGGCTTTAACGGGCCGGTCTCGTCTGAGTCTACTGACATATTTACCGAAATACGGATGCGTTCGGTCTATGCGTTCGGTCAGCGGCTCCGAGCTGTTCTTCCCCTCGGAATCCGTACCGCATTTCCACCTGTCAGCGGTTCTCTGTAACTACCATACAAGGCTACTCTTCT
>USLW01000344.1 GCA_900555605.1 uncultured Clostridium sp.
CTGTGAAGCCGGCGGTGCCGCAGTTTCATCCGCCTCCGGGCTTTTTGTCGCCGCGGGCGCCGCATGAGCCAGACTCTCCAGAATCGCCTCCGGGTCTGTCAGCTTGCTTAGCGCCGCATTTCCATAAGCCGCTAAATCCCCCGTATTTCCGTCTCCGCCGTCATTGACCGCCAGGCGCAGTATTTTACCGCCCATAATCTCCGCCGTCAGCCGGGCAGTCTCTCCGTATGCGAGGATATCGCTTTTCGCAATTTCCACGCCGTCAAGGAATACGATAAACTGAACCGTTCCGGTAGAAGAGTCGATTCCGAGTTCTTCCGTAATACCCACGTCTGCAAGAAATGTCTTCATGTCCAGGCCCTCGATATTATATTCCGCAAACGCGCCGCCCTCATAAGGGCAGGCATACATCGAAAGACCCTTTTGATACCGTTTGCCAGAAATATAAATATCCTCATAAGCGCCTGCACTGTCCATATATACGGGACGGTTGAAGGAATAGCTGTAGCCCGGCTTCAGATCGCTCAGATACAAGGATTCCGCCTGTGCCAGTGCCGCATCCTGAACCGGCGCGGCTGCGGCCTCCTCCGGAATAAAGACCACGTCCCGCAGGAAGGTCCGCTGGTTATACGTCTGTTCCGGCAGAATGTAGTCATCGCTGACGCCGAACACCCCGCCGTCCGGATAGGTAATAAACAGCTCCCCGTTCAGACGGTCCGGGGTAAAATAGGATTCCACCAATGAGTAGCGGGGTTTTTCCGTATCCGTGGTCACCATTACGATATAATCGTGATATGCTTCGATTTTCAGCGCCTCGGGCAGGGTAAAATACTGCCAGCCTTCCACATTTGCGGCTGGGGGGCATTGGTCCATTCAAAAGGGCCGGCCGCCTCACTGCCGTCATAAGCATCAAAAATCACCACCTGCCGGTCCGCCGCGCCTTCCTCCATGGCCGTATAAAGCTTTACTTTCGTGATTGTACCGGGCCTTTTTACCGCAAACCGGGTGCCCATGGAAAGACAGACCGTCTCCTCGGCAGAATAAATACTGACGCCCTTTAATGCACCGTGAAGCGTTGCGGCGCCTTTCTCCGGATCCGTGTCCGGATCCGTACCCGCAGCGCCCGCTGAAAAATCCTCTGAGGGCACAAAAACAACATCCCTGTAATAGGTCCGGCCGTCATATGTATTTTCCGGGAAGGTATCCGCGCCCACGCCGAATACCCCGCTGGCACTGTAAACAGTAAAAATATCAGAGGAATCCGGAACACCGAAATACTGGTTTGTAAAAGGAAAGCGCAAAAAGCCGGCATGGGTGCTGACCGTTGCCACATAATAGCGGCCGGCCTCCACCGAAACGCTTTGCGGCAGTGAAAATTCCCTCCAGCCCTCTGTACCCGCGGTAATATTCCATTCATAAGGGCCTGCGATTACGGCCTTCTCCTGCGCATCCCACAGCGCAACGGTATGCGGTCCGGACTCTTCTTTTGATGTGTACAGTCTGATCTTGGTAATCTCTCCCGGAACCTTTACCGCAAACTTTGTACCGGGGTTCAGTACGACAGTTTCTTCCGCCCAGGCAATTTCATCCGCAGGAACGGCGCCGTGTATGGACACTGCCTCCCCCTTTGCTACATTTGCCGCTTTCACGGGCGCGGCGCCATAGGCCGCGGCAAGCAGCAGGCTCAGCGTAATGCTAATGATACAGAAGGAACGGATGTTTTTTTTTACATGACACCTTTCTTTGCGTCCCGCGGCAGCGGTAAGTACGGCGGCAGCACCGGCCAGAAGCAGCAGCAGGGCAAACAGCGGCAGATCGCTGGGATCTCCGGTTTCCGTATTGGTCTCCGGCGCCGTAGGGGCAGAAGCATCCGGGATGAATACGATATCCCGCAGAAACGATCTGGCTGAAGCATTTGCCGGCAGCGCGTCCAGATCGGTTGTGAATCCGCCGCCGTTTTCATAAGTCACAAAGGTATCGTCTCCGCCCGCCTGTGCAAAATAGTTTTCCACCAGCGGAAAACCGTTCTGCCGGCCGTATGAGCTCACAGACACTACATATCTTTTGCCTGCCTCGAGCCGCACGGCTTCCGGCAGCGTATAGGTCTGCCAGCCAAAGGTCCCTGCCTGAACGTCCCAGTCGTGAGGACCGGAAATGATCCGGTTTTCATCCGCATCATAGAGCGATACCAGATGACTGCCGGACTCTCCTGCTGCGGTATACGCTTTTACCTTTGTAACCGTGCCCGGGGTTTTCACGGAAAATGCTGTCCCCAGCAGCAGGGGAACCGTTTCTTCGGCAAAAGTCACCTGAGCAGCCTGTACGATTCCGTGAATGGTTTTTTCATCGCTTCCGTTTCCTTCATTGGAATCCGGATTATAAATGCCGTCCGGAACAAATACGATGTCCCGCAAAAAGGATCTGCCGTTTATGCCGGCATTCTGGGGATAGGCCTCCGCACCCACGCCGAAGCAGCCGCTGTTGATATCCACACCAAAGGCCGGCGCAGATACCGGTGCGGCAAAGAAGCCCTCATAGCACGGGTAAAATTGAAATTCCGCACTATTGCTGACCGTAACGGCGTAGGAACTTCCGGCTGTCACTGGAAAGGCTTCCGGCAGCGTATACGTAAGCCATTGGTCCGTACCGGGCGCCGTTACATTCCAGTCATAAGGTCCTGCTGCTACGGTTCGGGTCTGCGCATCCCAGATCTGCACCGTGTGGCTTCCGCTTTCATCTGCGCGGGCATAAATTCTGACTTTGGAAACGCTTCCGGCCATATTGGCGCGAAAGGTCACGCCTAAGTTCAGCTGTATGCTTGGTTCCTCAGCCCATATCAGATTCTCCGCATGTACGGCATCGTGTATGCTTTGCTCCGGCATTGCCGCCGCGGAAGCCGGCAGGCCGG
>USLW01000345.1 GCA_900555605.1 uncultured Clostridium sp.
CACATCGTTGGTCTTTGTGGCAACTTCCTTCACCAGCTGTGCACCCATATTTTCGAATCTGTCTTCAAACTCAATTTCCTTTGCAATGGTTACACCGTCATTTGTAATAAGCGGAGAGCCGAACTTCTTATCCAGAACCACGTTTCTTCCCTTCGGTCCCAATGTAATCTTAACCGTATCAGCCAGCTGATCAACGCCTCTGACCAAAGCTTTTCTGGATTCTTCACCGAACTTAATTTCTTTTGCCATGATCGCATTCCTCCCTATTATTCAACAATCGCGAGAATGTCGCTTTGTTTGAGTATGGTATACTCCACACCGTCGAATTTTACTTCTGTGCCGGCATATTTGCTCATCAGTACGCGATCGCCGACTTTTACTTCCATCGGAACAGTCTTGCCGTCAACTACAGCACCGGGCCCGACTGCAACGATCTCGGCAAGCTGCGGCTTCTCTTTCGCAGATCCCGGCAAAACAATGCCGCTTTTCGTAGTTTCCTCGGATTCCAGCATCTTAATTACAACTCTGTCGCCTAAAGGCTTAATGGTCATAAAACATTCCTCCTTATATGTTTATATAATGGCACTGGCTTCTTATCTCATTGTTAGCACTCATAGCTATCGAGTGCTAACAACGTTGTATAATATAATGAATTCCACCTGATATTTCAAGGGGCATTAAACCGATTATAACCCCTTTTACGGCAAATTATTCCACATTTTCACTGCATTTCGCCTTTTTGCTTCCATTTTCTCACTTTTTCCGATTTCATACCCTGACGACGGATCAGCTCTGAAAATACATCGTCCCAGCAGACCCCCCGGTCTGCCATTAAAACCATCAGATGATAGAGAAAATCCGAGATTTCGCTTGCAATTTCTTTGGGATTTTCATTTTTAGCGGCAATAATGATTTCCGCACTTTCCTCGCCGATTTTTTTACAGATTTTATCAATTCCCTTTTCAAAAAGATAATTTGTATAAGATTCCGGCTCGGGATGTGCCTTTCTGTCTGTAATCACATCATAGTCATGCAGTAAAATCCAGCTGTCGTCGTCCTCCTGCCGCGGCGGCTCGGGCCTGAAAAAGCAGGTCCGATTTCCGGTATGGCAGGCAGGCCCGGTCTGGTCCACAAGCGCCAGAATCGTATCCCCGTCGCAGTCGTAATGCAGAGAAATGACCCGCTGTACATGCCCGCTGGTCTCGCCTTTTTTCCATAGCTTTTGCCTGCTGCGGCTGTAATATACGCAATACCCCGTTTCAACTGTCATGCGCAGCGATTCACGGTTCATATATGCCAGCATCAGCACCTCCCGTGTCCGGCAGTCCTGCGCAATACACGGAACCAATCCGTTCTGGTCGAATTTTACCTGCTCTAAAATCTCCATGCCTTCTCCAATCCCTTCTAATATAAATATATACCGTCCGTGTGCCGAGGATCAGTCGAAACAGCCTTTTGTAGATAAAACCCCGTTTAGCTCGGGATCCACGGTCAAGGCCTGCCGCAGCGCCCGCGCAAAGGCCTTGAAAATCCCCTCTACAATATGATGTGCATTTCTGCCGTAAGCCACATTGATATGCAGCGTCATACCGCATTGAAAAGCCAGCGCCCGAAAAAAGTCCTCTGTCATTTCCGCATCAAAGTCTCCGATTTTTACGCGCGGCAGCTCCGCATGAAACACCAGGAAGGGTCTGCCGCCGAAATCCACATGCACCTGCGCCAAAGCCTCGTCCATCGGCACCGTACTGCTGCCGTACCGGCAGATTCCTCTTCAGTCTCCAGCAGCCTCCCGAATCAGCTTTCCTATTAGGATTCCCGTATCTTCCGCCGTGTGGTGGCAATCCACCCCCAAATCCCCTTCTGCCTGCAGATTCAGCCAAAAGCCGCCATGCTTTTCAAACAGTGTCAGCATATGGTCCAGAAAACCGATTCCGGTCTGAATCGTCCGTGTTTCAGCGCATAGGCCGCCTTCAATGACAAACGCCCCCTTAATCTGTGTTTCTTCCGTATTCCGCTCCAGACTTGCTTTTCTCATCATTCTCACTCCATTTCTTTCAGCAGCTGCAAAAACCGATCCATTTGCGCATCCGTCCCGATTGTTACGCGCAGATACGATTCTGTTTCCGGCCGGGTAAAATGCCGCACCAGCACACCGTTTCTGCGCAGGTATGAAAAAATATCTGCCGCACGCCTTTCCGGATGCGTAATAAAAATAAAATTCGCTTTGGAATCTGTGGTATGGTATCCCATTCTCCGCAGCTCTCCGGTAACGCGTTCCCGCGTTCGGATGATGCGCTCCGCCAGGTCCCGATAGTACGCCTGATCCTCAATCGCCGCCACTGCCGCAGACATGGCCAAACGGTCTACCGTATAGGAATTAAATGAATTTTTCACACGATTTAAGCCGGCGATCAGCTCCGGACTGCCTGCTGCAAAGCCGATCCGTAGCCCGGCCAAAGCGCCGGACTTGGACATGGTCCGAACCACCAATAGGTTCGGATACCGACAAATCAGCGGCAGCGCACTCTCACCGCCGAAATCCACATACGCTTCATCAATTAATACCACATCGTCCGGATGCGCGCTGACAATGGCCTCGATGTCCGACAGCGGCAGTGCAATTGCAGTGGGCGCATTCGGATTTGCCAAGACGATTCCGCCCGGCGCATTGATAAAAGCTTCAACAGGCACCGAAAAATCAGAACGCAGGGGAATCTCCCGGAAAGGAACTGCGAACAAATCGCAGTAAACCGGATAAAAGCTGTATGTGACGGCAGGAATGGTAATTCCTCGCTTCGGTCCGAAAAAGGCTTTAAATGCCAAAGCCAGCACTTCATCCGAACCGTTCCCGAAAAAAACCTGATCCGCTACCAGTCCGTTGGCCGCCGCAAAAGCCTGCAGCG
>USLW01000346.1 GCA_900555605.1 uncultured Clostridium sp.
GCATATTCAGTTTGAAGCGTACTTTACCGTTGAAAGAAACCGGATATTCAAAGCTATCTTCCACCAGGTATTTTTCTTCCCATTGAGGGAAAGTTGCTCCGGTTACGCTTTCGGCATGTCCCAACAAATGCCACAATTCTTCAGCAATATGAGGAGCATAGGGTGCTATAGCAACGACCAGGGGTTCGAGAATAGCCCGTTTATTGCATTTCAGTGCAGCCAATTCGTTGGTACAAATCATAAAAGCCGGAATAGAAGTATTGAAAGAAAAATTTTCGATATCGAATTCGATTTTTTTCAAGGTTTTATGAAGTACTTTTAATTCTTCTTTGGTCGGTACTTCGTCACTGACAGAGAATTCTTCTCCGTTCAGGAACAAACGCCAGAATTTACGTAAGAATTTATATACGCCGTCGATGCCTTGTGTATCCCAGGGTTTGTGTGCTTCAAGCGGTCCCAGAAACATTTCGTAAAGTCGTAAAGTATCGGCTCCGAATTGTTCGATGATATCGTCCGGATTGACTACGTTGAACATAGATTTCGACATTTTTTCAACGGCCCAGCCACAGATGTATTTACCGTCTTCGAGAATAAATTCGGCATCGGCATAATCAGGCATCCATTTTCTGAAGGCTTCAGTGTCCAAAATGTCGTTCTTGACGATGTTGACATCTACATGGATCTCGTCCTTTTCAAAGCCGGGCAGCTCCACCGCAAAGCGGTAAGCCTTGGCGTCGTCCGTCTCGCGGATGTCGGTCTTCATCAGGTTTCTGGCGTGCTTGCCAAACAGCGGGCTGAGACCGCCAAAGAAGCTGCCATCAAAGAAATCATCAAACATGTTTTCACCATAGATGCTGGGTACCATAACAATTCCTCCATTCAAGATGAAATATGGGATTCCAATTTATGTGAAGCACGGCGGCGTGGTATCAGCCGCGCCGCAGCAGTGCCTGCCGATCAAATGTCCTTTGTTCTGGAAATGCAGGCGTAGACAATGGAACTGACACCCTCCAGCAGAAATACGATGCCGACCGTCATGCCCATGGCCGCCACGCTGACCCACGGATCCATCAGGCAAATGAAACCGGCAAGCGTCAAAAGAATGCCGACTGCAAGGATCCATCCCCACGCGCGGACACCGAGGGCGCGCAGATCAAACGAACTGACGCACTGCGACACGCCGGAAAACAGCAGCCACAGCGTGAACAGGAACGGCAGCGACAGCATCGTGAACCACTGGTTGAAAAGCAGGAACAGCGACATGATCACCGTCAGAATACCATCGAGCAACAGCCAGCCGGAGCCGAGCATCACGCCGCTTGCCGCGGCAAACACCACGATCTCCGCAACGCCGGACAGCAACAGGAATATACCAAGCAGCAGCCCCGCCGAGAGCAGCGCCACGTCCTGATTGCACAAGCAATAGATGCCCGCGGCGATCAGCAGCACACCAGCTGCAACATTCAGGATACGCATGGACTTTGTACTCATAACGCCATCTTCTTTCTTTTTTCTCTTTCTGCTGTATAGTTTAGCTTTTTCTGCGGTAAAGACAATACGCCGCCGGTACAAGAAAAGAAATAGAGCTTGTGCCAAAAGCACAAGCAAGAACGAGAAAGTATGGACAGGGAAACCATTCGGACTTTAATATGTTTTACAAAGCTTCGATAGCATTGTTCATAAATTATGTGGTATAATTTTATGAATTAGAATATAAAGATTGAAATTGCAGGAGGCTAATTATGAAAAACAAAGGTTGGAAAATTCTTCAAATCATTCAACTTATTATTTTCTTATGCTTTAGTGCGTTCTTATTCGCAAGAACAGTAGATGGGCATGGAACTGTACAGACATTAGAAGTAAAGCTGATTAGTTTTGCTATATGGGCGGCTTTTTATCTTGGCGTCTTAGCCATAGAGTGGTTGATCTACGTTATTGTTCGACGCTCTAAAAAGCAAAATTAACATATGCCGATTTTTCTGTCACAAGTCCGGCAAGTTCTTCACCACACAGCGATTCCCCACATCAGTCAAGCTATGCTTTTTTGACAGCAATATCCCCGGATCGCGCATAGCCATCCAGGGATATTTTTCAGGTATGTATCAGGAACTTCCACGGGATGATCACTTGGTGACAACCAGCTTGTCGTCCCCCCCGGCCACGGCGTCCTCCACCTTGCTCTGGATGGCGCGGCGCAGGGGACGCGCACCGTATCTGGGGTCAAAGCCCTCCTTAGCAAGCTCCTTTACCGCCTCGTCGGAAGCATCCAGATGGATGTCCATGGCCTCCATGCGTCCGGCCACGGTCTTGAGCATCCGGCGGGCGACCTCCTCGATATCCTGCTCCGTCAGGGCGCGGAACACGATGATGTCGTCGATACGGTTCAGGAACTCAGGGCGGAAAGTCTGGCGCAGCTCCGCCATCACGGTCTCCTTGGCCTGAGCGTATGCTCCTCCGTTCTGCCGTTGATGCTGCTGCGATAGATGAAGCTGGCTCCTCATTTCTGCCGCAATTTTCACATTTCATAATCATCCCTCCGTGAATCTGTATATAAATCGTTCAAACTTTCCTTTCTGACACACAGTTTAGCTTTTCCTCTTGCAAAAACAAGAAGCTGCCGATACAATAAAGAAAAAACGACTTGTACCGAATGCACAAGCCGAAGAAGGAGGCAGACCATGGAGGAAAAACGCTGGGAGTCGTGCAATGCAGAGGCGCTACTGGAGGAGTTCTTTTCGCAGGATGATCTCCGGCAGTTAGCGCTGAGCACAGGGGAACTGCTGGGCTGCCCACTTCTGGTGCTGGACGACACCTTTCATATTGCGGCGCACCACCTGCCGCTCGGCTTTTCCGATGCGCTCTTTGAAACCGCCGTACGCTG
>USLW01000347.1 GCA_900555605.1 uncultured Clostridium sp.
GGGGCGTTTACAGACTCTCAGCTTATTGCCGGCTGGCTGAGTCAGCGCAGCGGCCGCAGGGTGGAGCTGATCGTGCCCAAGCGCGGGGATAAGTTTCAGCTTATACAGATGGCAAAGCAGAATGCGGAGATTACACTGAAAAATATGAAGCAGGCCTCCCAGACCGGCAGCGCCGGAAAAGCAGATCTGCGGATTCTGGAACGTCTCGCAGAGGTGCTGCAGCTTGCGCAGATTCCGTACCGGATCGAAGCATATGATATTTCCAACACGGGCGACAGCGATATCAACGCTTCCATGGTGGTATTTATCAACGGGGCCGCCTGCAAAAGGGAATACAAGCTGTATCAGATGAAATCTGTTCTCTCGCGCAATGACGTAGGCTCCATGAAGGAAGTGCTGGAGCGCAGATTCCGCCGCCTGCTCAGCGGGGATGTGCATTTTAATAAAATGCCGGATTTGCTTTTGGTGGACGGCGGCATGGGGCAGGTCAACGCGGCCAGGGAGGTACTGGAGGAGCTGCAGCTCGAAGTGCCTGTATTCGGCATGGTAAAGGATAACCGTCACAAAACAAAAGCCATCACAGGCAGCTGCGGTGAGATCCTGCTGAAGCAGGACCTCGAATTATGGCGGTTCATCAGCAGCATCCAAAATGAAGCCCCCCGCTTTGCAGTGGAGTATAACCGCAAGCTTACGGAGAAGCGCTACCGCAAATCGATTCTGGATGAGATCCCCGGGGTGGGGAAAAAACGGAAAATGGCGCTGTTTCGGCATTTTGGCTCACTGGCTGCGGTGAAAAAGGCCACGCTGGAGGAATTGAAGGCAGTAAAGGGCATGAATGCGCAGGCAGCGGAAAATGTATACCAACGGCTGCAGGAAGCAGCTGCGAAGGAAGCCGGCGGCGCAAACCGCACAGAGGCATAGGAAAAGCGATCTTGGATTTGGAGGAACAGATGGGGATTTATACAATATCAGACCTGCACCTGTCCGGCGGTGTGGAAAAGCCCATGGATATTTTCGGCGGCGCCTGGATTGATCATGCGGAACGCGTGACTGCTTCTTGGCTGCAGACGGTTTCCGATGAGGACTATGTGGTGCTGCCGGGAGACCATTCCTGGGGTCTGACAGAAGAGGAAGCGCTGCCGGATCTGAAATGGATCAACGGCCTGCCGGGCCGGAAAATTTTACTGAAGGGCAACCATGATCTCTGGTGGCAGACCGGCCGCAAACTGCAGCGTATGAAAGAGGCCTATCATCTCGACAGCCTGACGTTTCTGCATAATTCCGCGGTGTTTCTGCCGGAATACCATGTTGCGGTCTGCGGAACCCGGGGCTGGAAATGTCCGGGAGACAAGGAGTTTTCAACAGAAGACCAGCGGGTATACCGGCGGGAGGTTCTGCGTCTGGAGACGTCTCTGAAGTGCGGCAGCGCGCTGTCCCCGGCTGCCCCGGAGCTGATCGCGTTCCTGCATTATCCGCCTTACAACCGTAATATAACGGAAAACGGCTTTACCGAAACGCTGAAACGCTATCATGTAAGATACTGTTATTACGGCCACCTGCATGGTCCGGCCCAGAGGAATGCAGTGAACGGTACGGAAAACGCAGACGGCATTGTCTATACCTTGGTCTCCTGCGACTATGCGGGCCATCGGCTGTGCAGGGTCCGGTGAAAAACGCGTTCTTCATGGGACTGCCGCCTGCCTGTAAATCGGCTTGTCAGAAATGTTGACTTCTTATAATTTCTGGATTATAATGCCATAAAAGAGGAGATTGTAGTTGGAATTTCTTTTGCATCGTCAAGCGGCAGGTGAAACAGCCAAGCTGCAGGCTCTCCAATCGTATCGCGTACGGTCCTTGGCGCAGAACGATCGATACTGCTGCTTTATAATGTGAGGTTGAGAACGTGAAAAGAAAGAACCGATTTTTTATAGGCTTTATGTTTAGTGTGTTTTTTGTTTCTGTTTTGTTCGATGCGGTGCCAATTCGAGGAAACGGGGGGCGCGCGGAGTCAGCCGGCCTGAAAGGATTGGCTGCTGGAGGATTTGTTTATGAAAAATAAAATTCGGTTTATTATCCTAACAGCACTTTTATTTACACTGGTTTTCTCGGGCTGCAAAGAAATCCCGGAAATGGATGACACAATCGCTGCAACCGTTGGCACGCGGTCTGTTTCACGAGAAGAGCTGATAAGGCGGATTAAATATCAAGCAATAATCGGAGAAGACATCAGTATTATAGAAGTGATCGGGGATTATATACAAGACCAAGTACTTTTAGACAGAATTCGAGATACAGAATATGCGCTTACAAAAACATATAGTGATTATTATTGTGAAAATGAAGAACACTATATGAAAAATGAAGAAAAAAATCAAGAGGATTTCAGTGAATATCAGTATCTTTCAAAAGAAGATATTATTTCAATTTTAGCAAAAAATGAGATGTATGGAGAGGCAAAAAGAATGTACGCGCGGCTCTTTTTTGACGAATACAAAAAAGAACATCGTTTAGATGATATGACAGCAGATGATATGATGACTATATTGAACCAGCATCTGGAAACCCTTCGGCCGGCCAGTGAGGAAATCAGATTCAATGAAAAAGTGACTGCACAAATCATTTCCGAGTTCCGGGAGATGGGAATCACGGTTGAAAGATAATCGCATATCGACCGGTCCGGTACGTCATATAGGGCGTTCAAAACGTTGCATTCTATAAAAATATAGAAATAGGTAATGGAGAAGACACATGAAAAATAAAATTCGGTTTGTTATCTTGACGGCACTTTTATTTACACTGGTTTTCTCGGGCTGCAAAGAAATCCCGGAAATGGATG
>USLW01000348.1 GCA_900555605.1 uncultured Clostridium sp.
ACGATTGCGGTGGCGGTTGAAATATTGAAGGTGCTCAGTCCGCCGCCTGTACCGCAGGTATCCATCAGCGGCTCGCTGACCTTTGGATTTAGACGGACGCAGTTGCTGCGCATTGCCTTTGCGATAGCAGCAGTTTCCTTCAGCGTAGGAGATTTCATCAGCAGCGCCACCTGGAAGCCGCCGATCTGTACATCGCTGATTTCATCATGATTGATGGCAGCGATTAATTCATTGATTTCGGAATCTGTCAGTTCCATTCGGTTTGTCAGCTTTGTTAAGATTTCTTTATACATAGCATATGCTCCTTTTATCATTGTGTTTTAATTTATTATTTCAAAAACGGTTTCCGGCCTTTGATGCTACAGATCCCGGACTGCGTCCTTCATGCGCTTGACATATTCCCGTACGGCAGGGACGCTGCCGCGGCCGTGCTGCGCAATGATCTGTACAATTGCGCTGCCTACAATGACGCCGTCCGCGCAGGCGGCCATTGTTTTTGCCTGTTCCGGGGTGGCAATCCCAAAGCCCACTGCACAGGGAATTTGGGAAACGGCTTTTACCCGACGGATAATATCGGCAATATGACTGTGGATCTCTGTTCTGACGCCTGTCACGCCTAAGGAGGAGACACAGTATAAAAAGCCGTCCGCTTCTTTTGCAATCGCCTCCGCCCGTGTGCCGGAGGTAGGGGAGATCATAGAGATCCATGCTACGTCGTATGCTTGGCAGATATCTGAAAATTCATCTTTTTCCTCGAAGGGCACATCCGGAACAATCAGACCGCTGATGCCGGCCTTGCTGCAGCGTTCTATAAAACGATCCGCGCCATAGGAAAAGACGGGGTTTGCATAGGTCATAAACAGCAGAGGAACCGTCACACTTTCCCTGACCGTTTCTACCATATCGAACAATCGGTCAACCGTACATCCGGCAGTCAGCGCCCGCTGGCTTGCTGCCTGGATTACGGGTCCTTCGGCAATCGGGTCTGAGAAGGGAATTCCGATTTCAATCAGGTCCGCGCCGGCAGCTGCCATTTCTCGAATCAGCAGCGCGGTGGTTTCCATATCCGGGTCCCCGCCCGTTATAAATGGGATAAAAGCCTTTCCGTTTTCAAATGCGCTTCGTATACTATTCATAGATTTCCACTCCTTTATACCGTGCGATGGCGGCTACGTCCTTATCGCCGCGGCCGGAAATATTGATAACGATTATTTGATCCGGACGCATTTCCCTTGCCAGCCGCATTGCATGGGCCACTGCGTGGGCGCTTTCAATGGCGGGAATAATCCCTTCGGTTCTGGAAAGGTAAGCAAATGCTTCCACTGCTTCTTCATCCGTGACAGGTACGTATTCTGCCCGCTTCTGCTCTGCCAGCATGGCGTGTTCCGGTCCGATGCCCGGATAATCCAATCCGGCTGAGATGGAGTATACCGGCGCGATCTGGCCGCAGGCATCCTGGCAGAAATAAGACTTCATACCGTGGAAAATGCCGATTTTTCCCGTTGCAATCGTGGCAGCGGTTTCAATCGTCTCGATTCCGCGGCCTGCTGCTTCACAGCCTGACGGATGGCTCCTGCAGAAATTCGTAAAATGCGCCCATGGCATTGCTTCCGCCGCCAACGCACGCAATAACAGCATCCGGTAACTTTCCTTCCGCTTCCATCAGCTGCGTACGAATTTCCGCACCGATGATTTTCTGAAAATCTCTTACGATGGTGGGGAAGGGATGCGGCCCCATAACCGAACCGAGTACGTAATGCGTATCAGAAATACGGGACACCCACTCCCGCATAGTCTCATTTACCGCATCCTTCAGCGTTTGTGTACCGCGTGTGACAGGATGTACGACGGCTCCCAACAATTCCATGCGGAACACATTCAGCGCTTGACGCCGCGTATCCTCTGCACCCATAAAAATTTCACATTCCATGTCCATCAGTGCGGCGGCCGTGGCAGCGGCCACCCCGTGCTGCCCTGCGCCTGTTTCCGCGATGATGCGTTTCTTTCCCATCTTCTTTGCCAGCAGTGTCTGGCCTAAAACATTATTAATCTTATGGGAGCCCGTATGATTGAGATCCTCCCGTTTGAGATAAATTTTTGCGCCGCCGAGCTCCTGCGTCATTTTCCGCGCAAAATATAAGCGGGACGGCCTCCCTGCGTATTCTGTCAGGAGCTGCTGCAGCTCCCTGCAGAATGCCGGATCGTTTTTGTAGAATTCATATGCTTCTTCCAGCTCATTTAACGCGCACATCATGGTTTCCGGCGCGTATTGGCCTCCAAACTGCGAGAATCTTCCTTTTTTCATCTAAATCTCCATCCTTCCTGCCGTGCCTGCCGGGGCGGCTTTCAAACCGCCCGAATCGGAAGCCTTTGGCTTCCGCGCCCGCTGCCCGCGTTGTGCGGGCAACAAAAAAAGCTTTTGCCCTATCAATGAAATAGGACAAAAGCTTATGCCTCTGCGGTACCACCTAAATTGGTGCTGTGATGCACCCCCTCTCTGCGTACATGTGAATACGCCTTCCTCTGATAACGGACGGAACTCCCGTTGAACATTACTCGGTCTGCTATGCAGGCCTTTCTTTTCACCCTCTTGAATCCATTCAGTACTGTGATTGTCTCCGCGATCCCACCGTCCGCGGCTCTCTGTACACATCCGAACCAATACCTACTCTTTTCAATCAATGGTTTCCAATATTCAATTGTCTCTTATTTTACTCCGTTCAATCGTTTTGTCAATGGGGGGCCTGAAAAAAATAATATACGGCTTCTGCGTATGTCGATGATATGAGCCAAGAA
>USLW01000349.1 GCA_900555605.1 uncultured Clostridium sp.
CCGGAGGCGGTCCAAGAACGTCTGAAATACGAACTGTCTGTCATCAATCGTATGGGGTATGCCGACTACTACTTAATTGTTTGGGATTTTATCAAATATGCAAAGGACCATGGCATTACGGTGGGGCCGGGACGCGGTTCGGGCGCAGGCAGCCTTGTGGCGTATTGTTTGAAAATTACCAATATTGACTCCCTGAAATATCAGCTGGCGTTTGAACGTTTTTTAAATCCGGAACGGATCAGTATGCCGGATTTTGATATTGATTTCTGTGATGAAAGACGAAAAGAAGTGATTGATTATGTGACGGAAAAATACGGAGAAGACCGTGTAGCACAGATCATCACCTTTGGTACGATGGCTGCCCGAGGCTCTGTACGGGATGTGGGTCGTGTGCTGGATATTCCCTACGGAGATGTGGACGTCATCGCAAAAATGATTCCCATGGCGCCGGGAAAAGCCACCAGTATTCGGGCCGCAATTGAAATGAACACAGAGCTTCGCCAAAAATATGAAAGCGATCCGGTAGTCAAGGACTTGCTTGATACGGCTATGCAATTAGAAGGGATGCCGCGCAATGCTTCTACCCACGCTGCCGGCGTGGTGCTGACAAAGGAACCGGTTACAGACTATGTACCTGTACAGAAAAACGGCGACAGTATTGTGACGCAGTTCCCCATGACGACATTGGAAAAGCTCGGCCTGCTCAAGGTGGATTTTCTCGGCCTGCGAACGCTGACCGTCATACAGGATTCATTGGAGATGATTCGGGATAATCACGGAATCACAATTGATTTTGATAATATGAAAATGGAGGATGCAGCGGTTTATAAAACCATCTGCGATGGAAAGACGGCCGGAATCTTTCAGCTGGAAAGTCCGGGAATGACGCGGTTTATGACAGAACTGCAGCCGGACAATCTGGAGGATATCATTGCAGGAATTGCACTGTACCGTCCCGGGCCGATGGATCAGATCCCCAAATACATTGATAATAAAAAGAATCCAAATAAAGTCAAATATGATCATCCTCTGCTGGAACCGATCCTGAATGTTACGTATGGCTGTATGGTATACCAGGAACAGGTTATGCAGATCGTACGCGATGTTGCGGGATATACCATGGGACAATCGGATCTGGTCCGCCGTGCCATGGCAAAAAAGAAGCATGATGTTATGGAAAAAGAACGCGTGAACTTTTTGGCCGGCGCACAGCGCAAAGGCGTCTCAAAAGAAGTGGCTGACCGCATCTTTGAGCAGATGACAGACTTTGCAAGCTATGCGTTCAATAAAGCACACGCGGCATGCTACGCGGTAGTCGGTTATGAGACGGCGTATTTAAAAACATATTATCCGGTTGAATTCATGGCCGCCATGATGAACAGCTATATGGGCAGTGCGGAAAAAATTGCGCAGTATATATTGGAATGCCGGGCGATGCATATTGCGGTGCTGCCGCCGGACATCAATAGCAGTACGGGAAAATTTACCGTTGCGGGCGGAAATATCCGCTTCGGGCTGGCCGCGATCAAAAATGTAGGTATGGGCGTTGTGGATCAGATTGTGGCAGAACGGCAAAAAAATGGACTTTTTGAAAGCTTTCGTGACTTTTGTGAAAGAACCGCGGATACGGACTCGAATAAACGCTGTATTGAAAGCTTTATCAAAGCCGGCGTATTTTCCTCTTTTGGATTGCATCGTTCACAGCTGATGTGTACATTTGAAGAAATGATCGACAGTATTTCCGCGGAACGAAAAAAAGCGGTAGAGGGGCAGCTGTCATTTTTTGAAATGTTCGGCGAAGATGTGATTGCTTCGGTAAAGGACAGTTATCCGGATATCCCGGAATATGAAAGAAGCGAGCTGCTGACAATGGAAAAGGAGGTACTGGGAATTTATCTGTCTGGTCATCCGCTGGAGCCTTATGAGGAAGCGCTCTCTCAGATCAGAAATTTGAAAACCTCGGATTTGGGGGGGGCCGGGGGTGCGGAGGAAGAAGCTTTCTCTGAATACGCGGTTTCCATGGCAGACCATGTAAAGGATAATATGCAGGTAATAATCGGCGGCATTGTTACAAATGTTAAGAAAAAAGCAACAAAAAACAACGCGATGATGGCATTTGCCTCCTTAGAGGACATGTACGGCAGTATTGAACTGCTCCTGTTCCCGAAAATTTATGAAAAATACGGCGGCTTTTTGAAAAACGATGCGCTTGTGGTTGTAACGGGCCGCCTGAGCCTGCGGGAAGATGAAGCGCCTAAAATATTGCCGGACAGAATTGAGATCATGGAGAGCTATCTTAAAATTCACCGGGAATCCGGATCCGGCGTGCCGCCGGAAGCCGCGGCAAAGCTGGAATTCCGATGCGATGCGGCGCTGAAGAATCCGGTGGAGGCATTTATTCGCTTTTTTTCCGGAGATCGAGAAGTGGCGGTATACAATAAAGATACAGGAACGCTTTTATGCGGCGGCTATATTGCATGCACACAGGATATCCTGGAAGAACTTGCGGCGCTTTGTGATATGTCTGCTTCATAGATAAGATAGTAATGAGATTTTTATCATGAAAGAGGAAACCGTCTCACTGCATGAGATATGCACTTGAGACGGTTTTTCTCTGTTGAATAGGTTTTTTTATAGTAGATAATCTGATATGCGATTTGTTAAGATATCCGCGCCCAAAGCTCATTGGCTTGGGTTTCCAAGGTAGAGAAGGCGGATTCCATGCTGATTTCATTGGCCAATATTTTCTGGAAGAGTGTTCTCAGATTATTGTCAGAGATCAAGTCCG
>USLW01000350.1 GCA_900555605.1 uncultured Clostridium sp.
CGCCAGCCACACGTACATGTAGCCGACGAAGCCGGCGTAATCCACATCAGAGACGGCTTCTCCGCTGATGGCCCGGCGCAGGGTCCTGTCTGCCTGCTCCGGGGCGCTGACATGATCCGGGAACAGGGGGATGCCGACATCCGTAAAATGACAGCCTCTAAATACAAAAAAGTCGAGTCTTTGCATCAGGGCCTTTTGAAAGGTTTCCAGATCCTTTACCGTGGTCCCGGAAGCCTCGGAAAGCTTTTGCACATACGCCGGATAATCCGGCCTCCGGATCAGCAGGACATTGTCTGCCCGGAAGGAAGGCGTCACTATGGTTGAAAAGGAGGCATCTGCCTTGAGCTTTTCATGATAGGAAAGTGTGTCAATTATATCATCTGTGGTGGCAATGTATTCTACCTTTGAGGCAGAGATCAGCTTGCGCGGAGACATGCGCCGCTGCCGGATCACCGCATTGGCCGTGTTCCAGATTTCCTCGGCCGTGCTGCCGGAAAGCGGCTTTTCAACGGCAAAATACCGGCTGAGCTCCATTTGGGTCCAGTGATAGAGCGGGTTTCCTGCGGCAAGTGCAATGGCTTCCGCGTATTTCTGGAACTTTTCACGCCAGGAGGCCGCCCCGGTAATATATGCCTCCGAAACGCCTGCGGCGCGCATGAGACGCCATTTGTAATGATCCCCGGCCAGCCACATTTCACCGATATTATCGAACGGTTTATCCTCATAAATTTCTTTTGGCGACAGATGGCAGTGATAGTCTATAACCGGAAGCTCCCTGACCCTATCATAAAGCCGCCGCGCTGCTTCTGTCGACAGCAAATATGTTTGTTTCAACAATACGACCTCCTTCTTTGCATACAGATGATTTCTGCTGTGCCTGCATAATACTATAACTTAAAATGCAAATCCATTGCATTTATCTTCAACCAACATTGTAAATCGGCGCATATTGTGCTATGATTAGACAGAAGGCGCTTAGGAGGGGATTTTTGTGAGTGTGATATACCAATATCTGGATCAGGAGCTGTTTTATCATCACTCTCTGGACGAACGGCCCAACGCGGAAAATTTTCCCATGCACGCCCACGAAATGTATGAGATTTATTATTATATCTCAGGAGACGGATCTTATGTGGTGGAAGGCAGGGAGTATCCGCTGCGGGCCGGGGGCTTGTGCATTGTCCGCTGCGCCGAGGCACATAAGCTGAATATCCGTCCTGATGAGCCGTATGAGCGGATTGCGCTGCACTTTTTGCCGCGTATGCTGAAGACCGTGGATCCGGGGGGCCTGCTGACCAGAGCCTTTGAAGACAGGCCCTTGGGACAGCTGAATGATTATACGGCAGCGGAGATTAATCATGCTTATGTCCGCGAATGCCTTCAGAGCATGTGCGCGGCAGGAGGCACGAGGGAAGAACAGCGCCTGGCCGTGCTGATCCGCCTGTTTCCCGTGTTAGGAGAAATTCAGCGGGCGTTTCTTCAGAAGAACAGCCAACTTTTCACCCAGGCGCCGGCCAGTGCCGCAACCTATATTGTGGATTATATCAACCGTCACCTGGCCGACGAGCTGTCCCTGACCCTTCTCAGCAATGAATTTTACATCAGCAAGTCTCAGCTGAATCGTATATTCCGGCAGGCCACCGGATCTTCTGTGTGGGATTATATTGTTATTAAGCGGCTGATTTCCGCGCGGCAGCGAATCCGCCGGGGCGAACCGGCTATGCAGGCCTGCCAAAGCAGCGGCTTCCGGGACTATTCATCCTTTTACCGCGCGTACAGCAAACGCTTCGGCGTAACGCCCAAAGAGGACCTGCCGCAGTAACGAGAAGCGAGGCTGCATTTTTTGGGAAATATCATCGATCATTTCGGCTGAATGTGGTATACTACAAAATGAAAGCATTTTATAGTATACGCTTGAGGTTGAAAAACATGAATGTATTGAAAAAAATAGAAGTTTACGGGGATTCCATCCTGAAAGGAATCATTTTTGACCGGTCGAGCCGCAAGTATCTTGTTTCACATGCTTATGACACGGAGGTTTTCCGGGACGAGCTGCCGCTGGAAATCACCAATCGTTCAAAGTTTGGCTGCACCATTGAAAAAGGATACCGTATCCTGGAGAAAACGCTGGACAAGGGGGCGGAATGTGATGTGGTGCTGCTGGAATACGGCGGGAATGACTGCGATTTTAATTGGACTGAGGTATCGGCGCATCCGGAGCAGGCGCATCTGCCGCACACCGAGCCGAATACTTTTATCCGTATTTACCGGGAAATCCTGCAAAAGCTGAGGGAGCGTCATATCACGCCGGTGATGATGACGCTGCCGCCGATTGATGCGGAGAAATATTTAGATTGGATTACGCGGGACGGCCTGAACAGGGAACACATTCTTTCCTGGCTGGGAGACGTGCATATGATTTACCGGTTTCAGGAGATGTATTCCGGCTTTGTTTCTCAGATTGCCCATGATACGGGAACCCTTTTGCTCGATGTCCGCACTGCATTTTTAAGCAGGCATGATTTCAAGGAGCTTCTCTGCGACGACGGGATTCATCCGTCGGAAAAGGGGCAGGGCCTAATCCGGGAGTGTATTATGAGCTTCGGAAAAAGCAGACTTGCGATTGTCTGAGCCTTTCTAAAATATCACGTTTACAGTTTGCTTGTATCCCCTGCACAAAGCGGCAGGGGATTTTTTTATAGCAAAATCTCTCCGGCGGAGAAAGCAGGCGGGACGGATTCTTATGTGAAAATTTGCTGCCGGGGCGGATCTGTCCCCAAGAAAA
>USLW01000351.1 GCA_900555605.1 uncultured Clostridium sp.
GCCAGGCTTCCCAAACGGGCCTTTCTGCAGATGCAGCGTGAATTAAAAGCGCTGCCCGCCGCCGGACAGGCCGCAAAAGCGGCAAAGGCTGTAAATCAATATTTTATTGATCGGAGGAAAAACTGTGAAGTGCTTCCGTATCTGCTGAGGGAGCAGGACCTCGCGCTTTCCGGACTGGCTGCTGCCTTTTGTGAAGAGGCCGGAAAGGTTCTGAACGAGATCAATCTGCCGGAGACGTTATATGAGCAGCTGCTGACGTTATATTTTGAGACGTTATTTTACTTGAAAATCAGTGAACTGTACGATGAAAAATACAGAGCCTATTTTGACGGGAAAGAGGATTTCAGCGTGACTTTATACTGTGCGGACCCGTCGGAGATCATAAAGTCCGTTTGTGAGAGGGGAAAGGCCGCTATCTTTTTTTCCGGCACGCTGCAGCCCATTGAGTTCTTTTTCAGGGCGCTGGGCGGTGATCCTATACAGGACCGGCAACTCCGGATTCCATCGCCGTTCCCGCCTGAGAACCGGCTGGTCATCACTGCCGCAGATGTTGCTACCACCTATAAAAAACGACAGTTTTTTTATGATAGGATTGCAGATTATATTACTGCGCTCACAAAATTTTCCCGCGGAAATTTTATGGTTTTTTTCAGCTCTTATCACTATCTGAACCAGGTGTATGCGCTGCTGCCTGAAACGGTGCGGGAAAGTGCTGTTTTTATTCAGCCGAACAGTACGGACCCTGCGGAGCGGGAGGCTTTTCTGGCGGACTTTCAGGAACATCCCAAATGTGTGCGGATCGGCCTTTGCGTGCTAGGCGGCATTTACGCGGAAGGGATTGATTTGGCGGGAAGCCGGCTTTCCGGGGTGATTGTCGTCGGCGTCGGTTTGCCGATGGTCTGCACGGAACGAGAACTGATTCGTATGGTTTATGAGGAGCAGGCAGAAGGCTCCGGCTTTGCCAATGCTTATGTGTATCCTGGGATGAATAAAGTGCTGCAGGCCGCGGGCCGCGTGATCCGGGACAGTGCGGACAGGGGCTTTGTTGTGCTGCTGGATGAGCGGTACCGGCAGGAGGGCTTCCGGGAGATTCTGCCGCCGGACTGGACAGTGCGTTCTTGCCGGAATATCGAAGAAAGCTTGAATTTATTGTTTGACTTTAACTGGGAAATTTAGTATTATAAAAGGGATTTGATTTTTTATCATCTCATAATTTTATTGAATATGATTGAGGTGTTGCATGTATGGTACAAGAAATCTGCAATCAGGTTTTCGACAAAGGCTCTTTTGTACAGACGTATGCATATATGGTATCCCCCTATGGGAATACTGCACAAAAAAACGGAGAAACCGCTGCCGGTGACGGCGTTGTTTCCGGATACGGAACAATTGCGGAACGACTCGTATATTGTGCCATCCAGGACAGCTCCTGTCTTCGGGGGGCTCTTGGGACGGTTCATGCTGCGAAGATTGTCCGGACAATTGACATGGCTGTCAGAATGGGCGCTCCGTTTATCCTTTTTATTGATTCTGCAGGGGCAAGACTGGAGGAGGGGCTTGACGTTCTGTCCGGTTACGGTGAAATTATGAAATCCATGAGCGCCGCATCCGGACAAGTACCGCTGATCTCGGTGATTGTGGGCGGATGCCCGGGCGCCGCGGCTACAGCTGCATCTCTGGCGGATTTTGTTCTTATGACGGAACAGGAAAAAAGCTACCTATGCTTGAACGGACCAGAACTGATCAAAGCGAACACAGGAAAAACGGTTGCTTTGAAAGAGATGGCCGGCGCAGTATTTCAGGGAACGGTCAGCGGCGCTGCCTGTATTGTCCGTCAGACGGAGGCGGCCTGCTTTGCGGCGCTGAAGGATCTGATTGATTATCTGCCGGATAACAGTCTGTCCGGTGCCCCTTATTCGGAATGCGGGGACGATCCGAACCGGGACTGCGCAGTATGCCGTGAAAAGAAGACTTTTGAAGCATATGACGTCAGGGATGTAATTTCTGAGATTTGTGATAATCATGCGTTTTTTGAACTTTATGAGGGATATGCTGCAAATATTGTAACCGGATTCGGCCGCTTCAACGGGCGCGTAGCTGGTATTATTGCCAATCAATCAGCTATGGAAGACGGGATGCTGAACACGGCGGCCTGCGGCAAAGCTTCTGCGCTGATTGATTTCTGCGATACGTATCATATTCCGATTCTTACGCTGACCAACACGCCCGGTTTTGCCGCAGATGAAAAGGAAGAAGGCAGCGGCGCGGCGGCGGCTTCCGCCATGCTGGCGTCCTCTTTTGCAAATTCGAACGTGCCGAAGCTGAATGTGATTATTGGAAAAGCATACGGCAATGCCTATATCGTGATGAACAGCCGTCACATCGGAGCCGATTATGTATACGCATGGCCCGGTGCCGATATTGCCGCAATGAGTCCGGAGGCAAATGCGGTAATCCTGTATCAGGATGAAATCAAAAACAGCGAGGATCCGATTGCCAAAAGAACAGAACTGGCTGCGGTATACAGAAAGACATATGCAAGTCCGTATTATGCTGCTTCTAAAGGGTTTGTGGATGATATCATGGAGCCCGGCGAGACAAGAGGCCGGATCATCAGTGCTTTTGAAATGATGGCCGGCAAGCAGTAATTTCCGGCTGCGTAATTTATGTTTTGGAAAGGAATTGAGAAAGATGAAAAAGTATGTTGTTACGGTGAACGGTACGTCATATGAAGTGATGGTAGATGAAGTTTCGGAAGG
>USLW01000352.1 GCA_900555605.1 uncultured Clostridium sp.
GACGGATCTGCCGTTCGAACCGATGGAAAGCATTTCGGAGACTTCAGAAGCATCGCAACCGAATCAGGAAAATATGCCGGAGAAACAGGAAACGACGGAAAACTCTACAGCTTCCGATCCCAGATCCACGGGAGAGCCAGAAACAGATTCTATGGAAGATTCCTCTACTGCTGGGTAGGAGTATGTACCGCTCCCTAATTCGCACAAGGGGGCTGCGCCCAGCCCGAAATTGAAAATGAAGTGTTTTGGCAGGGGCTGATTGGACTTGCCGTATTCATTGTCGGTATTTTTGCCATAGTATTTGGACGGGACAAACAATAAGATAAGCGGAGAAAACAAATGAAGTTATTTGATATTTTTGATCAATTGGGAAATAAAATCGGCGAAGTACATGAAGCGGATAACTCGTTGGATGGGGGCGGGCTGTGTTGTATCGCTACTCATTACGCTCATAATGGGCGTATTTATTATCTTTGGCTGGCCAATGTTTTTCAAACAGCTTTTTGAGGGAACAAAAAACTCTGAAATGGAGTTATTTGGGCAAGTGTTATATTTACTCATTATTGTCGGGGTATTGATCGCACATATAGTTATTGATTGCAAAAAGAAGACATTTTCCTTCATGGGATCATGGGGTTCGGCTATTCTGTGGGTTACTGTAACCGCTGGGTTGGGATATTGGGTAATTGCCGGTGCAATGGAAGGGTTTTCTGTTGCATACCTTCCGGCTACCTTATTTCTCTCTTTTTGCTTGTCTATAGGCGGCGGCTTTATTTCTTCCTTATTAACCGTAATGATTCGAAGAATTCGCTTTAAAAACCGAGGAAAATAAACGAAATAGCTGTACTTTAGGAAAAGGATTTTTTATATGAGGATAGGAAGAAAATGAAATGTAGCAAATGTGCGTGCGAAAATACGTCTGACGCCAAATTTTGTGAACGATGTGGAAGCCTGTTGGAAAAGCCGCAGTTTTGTAGATATTGTGGGGCTTCTATCTCATCAAATCCCGATTATTGCCCGAAGTGCGGATTAAATCTAAACGGGAAACCGATTGATAACAGTTCAAACGACGCATCTGTTATTCCGGACAACTACAGAAGAGTAACCGGCAATATTTATGCCGTCTTGAATGAGCATGGGGTTGTTGTCGGTTATAAGGAAAGAAGAATGAAGGACGAAAAATATATCTGGGTGGATACCGCAGAGCATGAAATCAGGACGGGCAGCAGGCAGACTTCAGTGGGAGGAAAGGAACCGGAAGTCGGAAAAGATGAACCGTCTCCGACAATTCCGCAGATTCCAAATGGAGGCGGCCAGGGTGGCACAACAAGCACGCAGTATGGGAGCGACGGCACCTATACGCAAACGGAGACTTTAATAACAACTGAAACGGCAGGCGGAAGGGCTGGCTTCGCTCAAGATGAGTATGGGTAATGCCGGTAAGCTGGCGCAGACGAGCGCTGTTCCTTCCGAAAATACATGGAAAACAACTGCATCCAAAAATGCCGGAGTCATCCACGCCAAGTTTATGGTTTTGGAGGACGCAAGAAAGGCTTTGATGAATACAAGCTACACAGGATAGAAATCGGCATCGTTCAAAAGAATGGGTATTATTACATCTGCGAAATGTTGATTGTTTACAATTATATAAAAATACGTAAACTATACATCTCCATATTATAAAATGCACTTTTTATAATGTGAGGTGCTTCTTGCATAAAAGGCTTACTTATGCAGATTTTTGGGTAATTCACGCACTCAAAAAATTTATTCTCGGCAAAGATAGGTTATATAATCTGTCGTAATGTAAAACCTTGGATATGCATCTTGAATATATATAGAACCTGAATATATTTTTGCGTAAATTTTGTGGCTGCAATACAGCAGGATTTACCACGTGATTTGGTCAATGACCGCGAAAATGCACCTATTGCAAATTCATTGGTAGAAATCATTGATAAATGCAACCAAAAAAGCAAGGGTGCCTTTAACACGGATTCTTACCTTGCGCTTCTTATGAAAATGCTTGAGGAACGTCGGCAGCACGTTCCGTTGCAATAGTCGGAAATTCCGTTGGATATGCCTTTTGTAGATTATTTAAATTTGTGGTTGAAGACAAAAACCAAGATTCAAGCCAACACATATTCAGGGTATCAAACCGCGGATAAACGGAAAAATCGCCAAGTTCTTTGGGCAGGTCGGGAGCACATTGGGAAATCTGAAGCCTGAAGATTTCGAAGATTACTATGATTATCTTCTTATTGAATGCGGATTGGATGATTGCACCGCACTTCATCATCATCGCATTATCAAGCAGGCTTTATCTTATGGGGTAAAAAAGGGGCCGCTGCTCTACAATATCATGGACAAAGTAGAAGCACCGGCGGTAATCATCACTTTCAGAGCGTTGGGATTTTGAATAGCCCAGATGATCATCCATCTCAGCTTCCATCATTTCTTTGATGGTACCGCCAAGCAGGTCTTTGAGGGCCTCCTGGATATCCTGGGCGGATTCAATGTCATACTCTTGCAGGAGTTAGCGGATAATATTGCGTTTTCCTTTTGTCATGACTACTTGTCATGAGGACTTTGTGTACTGCTTTCTTTTCTCTTGCTATAATAAAAACCCTCCTATGATTTAGATTTTATCATAGAAGACCTTTGCCTTTTATTTATTTACAGAAAAACTTTCATACACTGAGCCGCGGACATTTTCTTGGACTATTCAAGCTGCTAATCCAAGGCTCTGCCTG
>USLW01000353.1 GCA_900555605.1 uncultured Clostridium sp.
GGTTAAGCTGCTGGCTAAGCTGACGGCTTCCGAGACATTTGAGGGCAAGGCGGAATATCAGGAAAAATTGGAGGCTGCAAAGGCGCAGATCACGGCGCTTCAGGTACAAATCCATCAGCTGAACCGGGATATTGCGGAACATTTGTATCCGTTTTCCGAAGTGACGCTGGCCGATAAAGCGCTGGTGGATGAGATCGTGAAACGGTATGAGGCGCTGAGTCCTTATGACAGAACCCAAATTACGCATTATGAGGATGTTGTAAAGGCAAAAACAAAGATAGACAATCAGCTGCGGGCGATTATCATTTTTGTTTCTCTTACAGTGCTCTGCGGTGCTGTGCTGTTCCTTGCGGCAAGGCGGATCCGGAAGCGGCGGCTGCGCAGGCGGACGGAGATGGAGGCGCTTGCGGCGCAGTTTCAGGAGGATGAGGAGGATGCGGATTAAAATGGTACTGCAAAAGGGGGCGGCCAGATCATGAAAAAGGACCTGCTTGCGATTTTATTTGTGCTGCTTCTGCTTCTGATTCTTGTAAATGGAACGGAGATCCAATCCGTAGAGGAGTATTACCTAACCCATATTGACGATATCACGCCGGACAGCGAGACTGTGTTTCTCAGTATCCGATGCGATACGATTCTGATGAATTGGGAGGCGCTTGATCCGGCGCTGCGTTCTGACGAATACGTACCGCCTGACGGCGTCCTTCTGCCTGAGACGGAATATGTGCTGCGGCCGGGGGATACGGTTTTTGATATCCTCTCCCGGGCGGTGCGCTATCACCGCATTCAGATGGAATATCAGGGAGCGGACCAAAATCATTTCGGCAGCGTGTATATTCAGGGAATCAACTATTTGTACGAATTTTCCTGCGGCCCGCTGTCCGGCTGGATGTACTTGGTAAACGGAAGCTTTCCGAATTACGGCTGTTCTAAATATGAACTGAAGGACGGCGATATCATCGAATGGGTCTATACGTGTGATTTAGGCCGTGACGTGGGCTGTGCCTGGATGGGAGGTGAGGCTGCTTGAGGTCCTTTGAACAGTATCATCCCGCGGTATTGGCGGCCTATTTCTTTTCCGTCATTTTGGTGGCCATGTTCTGCGACCATCCGGTATTGCTGACCGAGGCGCTGGCGGGCGCCGGCCTGTTCTGTGCGGTATTGGAACGCGGCAGAAATGTGGGGAGCAATCTGGCGTTTTATATTCCGCTGTTTTTGATGACTGCGCTGCTGAACCCGCTGTTTTCCCATAACGGTGTGACGCCGCTATTTTTTTTAAACGGCAATCCGGTTACGCTGGAGGCGATTTTGTACGGCGCGGCCATTGCAGGTATGCTGATTGCCGTATTGCTTTGGTGCAAATGCTACACCTATATTATGACCGGCGACAAATTTCTATATCTGTTCGGCCGGGCGGTTCCGAAGCTGGGGCTTGTGCTTTCTATGGCGCTGCGTTTTGTCCCGCGTCTGCGGATGCAGATCAAACAGGTTTCGAAAGCACAAAAGGCCATGGGACTGTATGCAAGCAAAAGTTATCTGGATAAGCTGCGCAGCGGCCTGCGCGTGTTTTCCGCTGTGGTTACCTGGTCCATGGAAAATGCCATTGATACCGGAGATTCTATGCGCGCGCGGGGATATGGCCTGAAAGGGCGCGGACACTTCTCCCTGTTTCATTTTACGCAGAGGGACGGCGGTCTGCTGGGCTGCACCGTTCTGCTGCTCGGCGCTGTGCTGACAGGCATTCTGCTGAAGGGCGGCGTATTTTACTATTATCCTAAAATTACGGAGATCACGGCGGGACCGCTGTCCCTTCTGCTGTACGGCGCCTTCGGACTGCTGTCGCTGCTGCCGTTTCTGATCGAGGTAAAGGAGTATATTAAATGGAAATATTTCGTATCGAAAATTTGAGCTTTTCTTATCCTGCGGGCAGCAAGCCGGCGCTGGACAATGTCAGTCTCTGCATCAGGAGCGGGGAAATGGCGGTGCTCTGCGGCCGTTCCGGCTGCGGGAAGACAACGCTGCTGCGTATGCTGAAGCGGCAGCTCGCGCCCCACGGAAAGAAAAGCGGGCGGATTCTATACTGCGGCACGGAATTTTCCGCCGCGGACGAACGAGGGGCTGCCTGTGAGATCGGATTTGTCATGCAGAATCCGGAAAATCAGACGGTTACGGACAAGGTATGGCATGAGCTGGCGTTCGGGCTGGAAAACATGGGACTTTCTACGCCGGTAATCCGCCGGCGTGTGGGCGAGATGGCCAGCTTTTTCGGAATCCAGGACTGGTTCCCCAAAGAACCGGCCCTGCTTTCCGGCGGGCAGAAGCAGCTGCTGAATTTAGCCTCTATAATGGTTATGCAGCCAAAGGTACTGCTGCTGGATGAACCAACCTCACAGCTTGATCCCATTGCAGCCGCTGATTTTATTGCAACGCTGAAAAAGCTGAACCAGGAGCTGGGATTGACCATTCTGCTTGCCGAGCATAGGCTGGAGGAGGTATTTCCGGCAGCGGACCGCGTGATTGTAATGGAGGAGGGGCGTATTTTGATAGACGCGCCGCCGCGGGAGGCAGGGGCGCAGCTGCAGGCGCTCGGGCAGCCGCATCCGATGATGCGCGCGCTTCCCAGTGCTGTGCGCATCTATCACGGTCTCAGTGCGGAGCAGCATTTTACCGCGCCCTGTCCCCTGACAGTAAAGGAAGGCCGCGCTTTTTTAAGCGCGCATTTTACCGC
>USLW01000354.1 GCA_900555605.1 uncultured Clostridium sp.
GGCCTCTGCCCAGGCAGAGGCTTCCTCGGCGGTATCCTCTGTTTCTTCGGCATAATCAGGATTGTCCGCAGAATATGCTTCTTCGGGCTGATAGAGCGTTACTTTGGGGTTCGGCGTCTGCGAAAGATAATGGGTTGGGACTGCGGTAAAATATTTACTTTGAATCTGAAAGGAGGGGACGCTTTTCTTAGACAGCGCCGCGCCGATCACATCCTCCTCTTGCGGATCGCCGGTTTCCTGCTCCCGGCCGGACTCTGTCAGCGCTTCGTCTTCTTTTTCAACGGGTTCTTTTTCTTCCCGGTCCTTGGCTTCTGCATGCCGCTGCTTCTTCGGTTCTGCTTTCCGCCGGGGCTCCTGCCTGCGCCTCGTGTCTGTCTCGGGGTCTGCCGGGAGATTCGAGGTTTTGACTGTCCCGCCGGATGCATTCTCCGGGAGAGGGGAGGAACTCAGATTCTGAAATGCTGTCTGCAGCTTTGCCAGATCGGCTGTCAGCTTCCGTCTGCACCTGCGTTTCGTACGTTCGTTCCGGGAGATCTTTTTCAGAAATCTCCGGAAGACAACAGCGCCGCTCACCGCCAGCTTTTTCCGAAATTTGCGCTTGCGCTTCTTCTTCATAAACGAAAACCTCCGGTTCCACAGACTCCTGCGCAAATACAGAATCCGTCGTATAAAATGCAAAACGTGCTAATTGCGAGTAAAAATCCTCGATCCTATCGGGATTTGGCGCCTGTGTCCGCTGAGAAGTCAAAAAACTAATTTTCGATTTTTGCGGCGATTCAAATCGCTTATCATCCACGCAGATCCCAACTTTCCAGGCTCCAAATCAATCGTACTTTATTAATTATAATTTATTGGCCGTGTTTGTCAATAGAAGCGCGGCTGCCCAAACGCAGACCATGCTTTTGCACATATTTTGCGACTCCTGAATGTCTCTGCGCCGGTTGTGAAAATCTGCCCATTTAGACACAAGCTTCCACTTCAGCCTGCAGACTTATACAAAATGACCGTGGTTCCTGCGAAGCGGACTTTATTGTTGATACCGGCGGGCAGATCGTGCCGGTGGAGGTCAAGGCAGAGGTTAACCTGAAAGCAAAGAGTCTGAAAACCTATCGTGAAAAATTTCATCCCGAAATTTCCGTCCGTACTTCGATGGCGGATTATAAAGTGGAGGAGATTTGCAGGTGCGATGCTGCGGGGTGCGATAAGCACCTATGAAATAGTGCTATTTAAATGATAATTGATTTTAGATAGATATTAGATCTATAATTGTACTGCGAAGCATAAAATTGATTGCAGATGAGGGATTGCGTTGAAAAGCAGGATTTATTTTTTATCAACTATTTTCAGTATGATCATGCTGATGCTATTTATCGTTTTTGACTTTATGCATTCTGATATATTATACGCATTCGGTACGACTCCGGATGTAATCGATAGGGCGGTTGCAATATCGAATGCGTGGTTAAACGTTGTCTTCGCGTTTTTCTATATTCTTGCATTGATTCTTATAAATCGCGCGTATCATAATCGCTGGATTTACATCATCGTCGGTTTTGCTTTGCTTCTTTTTTCAAAGGTCGTAATGGATCTTCATCTGCCGATGGTACGGGCCGGCTGGTTAAACGCAGGCGCTTTACAAATTCAGCATTTTTAACGCCATCATCTTTCCTGGCTTTTTGCGTTGTCCTTCCTTTTTGCTGCAATCTGCATTATTAAGGGAAAATCCGTTTCAAAAACACGGTCGGTATTTCAGAATTTAAAATTGGCAGCAGCTTTTTTCCTGACGTTTACCTTCAGATTGTTTTTCTATCTGCCTCAGATGATTCGTTGTATGCAGTATATGAACTGGCATATGGAAGAAGGTTGGATCCTTTTGATTCAGATGACAGCAGGCGTTTTGTGGGCAGTTTTTACAGCAATCTCTCTTCTTCTCAATTATCTCAATATCGCCGAACAAAATAAAGCTGCCTTAACGATACGGCAACAAGCAAATGAATATTCTGCCGGCGGGAAATCCCCGGACTGATGGCTGCCTCTAATCAGTCCGGGCTGCTGCTTTGATGGCTTCGCGCCGGCAGCGGCTGCTGCTGCCGGGATTGCCGGAAATCAATCAGGCAGGTCAGTCGATTAAATCGGAAATTTTGCCGTGTGTGTTATTCGGCGTGTTGATATAGGACAACTTTTGAAGTAAAGGCACGATATCCATATACGTGAATAAATATCGGATAATCTATAAGCCGGACAGGTCCGGACATGCTGCAGGGATCCGCTGTTTCCCTGCAGGACGGCAGATCCTCTGTGAAGGCGGGCTCTTTGCTTGAGTATCTATTTTAATTTTGCTATAATGCCCATGAGATACGGAGACAGGCTGTACATGTGGTGTCAGCCGCAGAATGGAGGTTATCATGCCATACCGTTTGATCACAATGCATTCATTCTCCATGGTATATTCTGCGCACAGCTTTGAGATCAATTCGTACCAATATGACCGGCTGCAGCAGGCAGGGGATATGGCAGGAACCGAGGACGCGCACTATTTATCCCGGCTATTTAAGAAGTATTACGGGATGTCGTTTTGCGCATACAGAGCAGATTACAAAAAATACGGCACAGACTCTTAGCGGAGGGATCAGGTCATGCAGGAGACAATCAAAAAGCGATGTCTGGAATATGCAGGCCATATTTCTGCTGTCAGCGGGACTGCGGTAGCGGTATTGGATACCGCGG
>USLW01000355.1 GCA_900555605.1 uncultured Clostridium sp.
GCTTCCACAGCCTGATCCTGGCCGATTACCTTTTCACGCAGTCTGCTGCCCAGTTTCAGCAGGCGGTGGGCCTCCTCCTCGGAGACGCTGCGAACCGGAATTCCCGTCCAGGTTTCAATGACCTTTGCAACATCATCAAAGAGCAGGTCCACATACTCATGGGCCGCGAGTTCCGTAATCCGGCCTTCGAGTACTGCAATTCGATTCTTGATTTCCGCAATCTGCTTAAAGCTTTCCAGCTGTTCTTCCTCATTGGCAAATTCCCGGCTTTCCAGTTCTGTAATCCTTTGCCGGCTCTGCTCCAGCTCTTCTCTGCACTTTGCCAGTTCGGCCAGCGTCTGATTCCGCAGATTCGCACGGGAAGCCGCCTCATCAATCACATCAATCGCTTTATCCGGTAAAAAACGATCTGTAATATACCGTTCGGACAGGCGCACCGCATCATTGATCACGCCGTCGGATATCCTTACTTTATGGTAGGTCTCGTAGTGCTCCCGGATCCCTTTTAAAATTTCGATTGTCTCTTCAATAGTCGGTTCATTGACATATACGGGCTGGAACCGCCGCTCCAGTGCTCCGTCCTTTTCAATGTACTTCCGGTACTCTTTCAGGGTGGTCGCGCCGATCACCTGAATTTCTCCTCTGGACAGAGCCGGTTTTAAAATGTTGGCGGCATTCAGGGAGCCTTCCGCTTCACCCGCTCCCATAATATTATGAACCTCGTCAATCACCAAAATAATATTGCCCGCGCTTTTTACCTCGTCAATGAGTCCTTTCATCCTTGCCTCAAACTGCCCGCGGAATTGTGTGCCGGCAACCATAGCAGTCAAATCCAGCAGATGCACGCGCAGCGGCAGCAGCTTATACGGAACATCCTGCTTCACAATTTTCAAAGCCAGACCTTCTGCAATTGCGGTCTTTCCGACACCGGCCTCCCCGATCAGCACTGGGTTATTCTTCGTACGCCTGTTCAGAATTTGTATCACGCGGTCGATCTCACGCGTTCTGCCGACGACATTGTCAATCAGGCCGTTGGCGGCTTTATCATTCAGGTCCGTACTATACATGGATAGAAATTTATATTTCGGCTTTTTGGGATTCTTCCGTTCCTCCCGCTCCTGCGGGTCGGTAATAATCCCATGCAGCTTGATTGGCTCCTCGATCGCCTGTGAGACCTTCCATCGGAAGCTGCCCGTCCTGTCCCGCCGGAGATCCGTCATTTTCTCCCATCCTGCGAAACAGCTGAAATAAATTCGGCGTATTGGTCCGTGACTCGGCAGCATGATTTTCGTCTGCCGGCGTTTCCTCCGCAGGATCCGCCTCCGCAGCCGTCAAATCCTCTGTTTCCTGCTCCTGATTTAAGTTTTCCAGCATATTGCTCATTTCATCCGTAAGATTTTCAAGATCATCATCCGATATCCCCATTTTATCCAAAAACTGCGATACCTGAGGCAATCCCATTTTCTTTGCGCAGACCAGGCACACCCCTTGGTTGATCTGATGTCCCTGTGCATCCAGCTGCGTAATAAATACAGAGGCCAGCCGTTTTTTACAAATTGAACATAATTCACCCTTAAACATGCAACAGCTCCATTCTGAAGTTGCTCACTTCCGCATTAACACTTTTTTTAAATATTGGCCTGTATAGGAGGATTCACAGCGGGAAACCTCCTCCGGGGTCCCGCAGGCAACAATCGTGCCGCCCTTATCGCCTCCGTCAGGTCCTAAATCTATGATATGATCGGCACTTTTGATCACATCTAGGTTATGCTCGATTACGACTACCGTATTCCCGCCGTCTACAAGGCGCTGGAGAATCTCAACCAATTTTCTTACATCATCCGTATGGAGTCCCGTGGTGGGTTCGTCTAAAATGTAAAGGGTTTTTCCGGTACCCACTCTGGACAGTTCCTCCGCCAGCTTTACACGCTGCGCTTCCCCGCCTGACAATGTGGTAGAAGGCTGCCCCAGCTTCATATATCCTAACCCAACCTCATTGAGCGTGTCAATCTTTCTTTTAATAACCGGAACCTCTGAGAAAAATTCTGCAGCGTACTCGATGGTCATATCTAAGACATCGGCAATATTTTTCCCCTTATAGCGTACGTCGAGGGTTTCCCGGTTATACCGCTTCCCTTTGCAGACCTCACACGGCACGTAGATATCCGGCAGAAAGTGCATCTCAATCTTTTTAATGCCATCGCCGGAACAGGCCTCGCAGCGGCCGCCCTTGGTATTAAAGCTGAACCTTCCGCTTTTATACCCTTTTGCTTTGCTTTCCGGGGTTTGGGCAAACAGTTCCCGGATGGGGGTAAATACGCCGACATACGTAGCCGGATTAGAGCGCGGCGTCCGGCCGATGGGCGACTGGTCAATGCTGATCACCTTGTCAATTCCGTCTCTGCCGTTCAGCCGCTCAAAGCGGCCTCTTGCTTCTGAATATCCGTTGCTCAGTGCATGGAATAAGATTTCATTTACCAATGAGCTTTTTCCCGAGCCGGACACACCGGTGACGCAAATCAGTTTCCCGAGGGGAAACCGCACGTCAATTTTTTTCAGATTATTGACGGCCGCGCCGATGATTTCGATAAATTTCCCGTTTCCCTTTCTTCTTTTCTCCGGAACCGGCACATACTTTTTTCCAGACAGGTATTGCCCCGTAACCGACTCTGCGCATTGCATAACCTCTTGCGGCGTTCCGGCCGCCATCAGGCGGCCTCCGTT
>USLW01000356.1 GCA_900555605.1 uncultured Clostridium sp.
GCTCGTTCCATAATCGCCGCATTTGCAAGCTCCAGTGTTTCTTTTGCAAAAAACGCAAGCTGCTCGGCATCCTCCGGCGCGTCACAGCTTTTTGCCCGATTCAGGCATATTTCTACGGCAATCCGGCTCGCTTCTTCCCCCGCGTTGTGCCCGCCCATGCCATCCGCTACGATAAAAAAGGATCTACCGCCATCTTCCGAAATGTGATATCCGTAAGAATCCTCATTAGAGGACCGCCTCAGTCCCTTATCACTTTTTGCACTAAAAGTCACGCACACAGCCCCCTAATCGCTGTCATTTCCGTATTGTATCCAGAAGCCCTCTGCGAAGCTGTCCGCAGGCCGCCTCAATATCCCGCCCCAGCGCTCTCCGCACGGTTGCTGAAATTCCCGCCTTCTCAAGATCTTCCCGAAACTGTCCGATCCTGCCCTTTTCACTTCTTTCATATGATCTTCCTGCTACCTGATTCACCGGGATCAGATTTACATGGTACCCCTGCGCAGAATGACCGCTTTTCAGCAGCGCAACGAGCGCTCTGCAATGCGCCTGTGTGTCGTTTACGCCTGCAATCATCGCATATTCAAAGGTTATGCGTCTACCCGTTTCCAGTGTATAACTATTACACGCATCCATTAATTTGTCAAGAGGATATTTCCTATTTATAGGCATCATTTCCGATCTCTGCGCTTCAAACGGCGAATGGAGGGACACCGACAGCGTGATGGGAATCGACTCTTTTGCCAGGCGTAAAATGCCGGGAACCACGCCGCAGGTGGAGAGGGATATTTTGCGATAGCTGATTCCGAGACAGTCCGGGTCCTGCACTCTGCGCAGAAACGTCAGGACATTGTCATAATTGTCGAGAGGCTCGCCGATTCCCATCAATACCGCATGGCCAATGCGCACACCGCAGATCCGGTTCATAGTGATAATCTGTCCAAGCACCCCCCCTGCCGTAAGATTCCGGGAAAATGCCGCCCCGGAGGAAGCGCAGAACGTACACCCCATGCGGCAGCCCGCCTGGGATGAAATACACGCGGAATATCCGTATTTATATTTCATCAGCACACTCTCGATCACATTTCCGTCCGAGAGCGCAAAAAGGAACTTCTGCGTTTCATCAATTGCAGACCGCAGATGTCCGGCCGGAGTCAGAAGGCCGGCGCTGCACTGCGCGGAAAGCCGGCTGCGCAAGGCTGCCGGCAGATCCGTCATCTGGTGGATTTCAGTGCCTGCATACATCCATTTTTGAATCTGTTTGGCCCGATAAGCAGGCACTTCCAATTCTTTAATATACGCGGTCAGCTCCGCGAGGTCCATATCAAGCAAATTTCGCTTCACCAAAGTCCCCCTGTTCATACAAAATGCGTAGGCAATTCCCTGAGCCCGTTCAGAAAAGCGCCGGCGGACATGCGTTTGGAGGATTCTCCCTGCAGCTCTAAAATGCGTACCACACCGCTGCCGGCAGCAACATCAATTCCATTTCCGTCCGCACGCAGCACGGTTCCCGGCGGTACGGTTCCTGGCTGTGCAGTTCCCCGCCGTACATTTCCCCGCTGTGCAGGCTCTGCGGCATGCAGCGCAGCGGAGGATGCTGCTTCAGCGCAGGCAGCAGCGGCAGGGGAACCCGGCCGGGCTTCCTCCTCCGCCGACTCTTTCAGAACCATTGTCTTCCATATTTTCAAACGTTTTTCTCCCCAGAACGTATAGCTCACTGGAAAGGGATTGGTCCCCCGCACCAGATCATGAATCTGCCGGGCTGAAGCAGACCAATTGATATGGCCTGTTTCCCGTTCTACCATGGGCGCATATGTTGCCAGCGCGTGGTCCTGCGGCGTCCTGGTCAACGTACCGCTTTCCATGGCTTTCAGCGTTCTATCCAGTGTCACCACGCCAAGCTCCGCCAGCACGTCATGCAGTTCTCCCATGGTCATATTCTCTCCGATAGGAACGCGGTCCGCCATCAGGATATCTCCCGTATCCATTCCGGCATCCGTCATCATGGTTGTAATCCCCGTCTCTGCCTCGCCGTTGATCACACAATGCCAAATCGGCGCAGCTCCCCTGTATTTTGGCAGAAGGCTCGCGTGTACGTTCACGCAGCCTCGCGGCGGGATTCTCAGCACCTCCGGCGGAAGGATCTTTCCGTATGCCGCGGTAACAAAAAGCTCTGCATCATAGGCCCGCAGCGCGTCGCAAAACGCTTCGGTCCGCACGGATTCCGGCTGCAGCACCGGAATCCCCGCAGCCGTGGCAAGCTCCTTTACCGGCGGCGCGGCTAATTGTTTTCCGCGGCCCTTAGGCTTATCCGGCTTTGTAACCACGCATACAAGCGTATGCGTTTCCATTAAATAGCGGAGCACCGGTACGGCAAAATCCGGTGTCCCCATAAATAATATTCTCATTTTTCCCGTTCCTTTCAAAGGCCTCCGCCGCTTCAGCGCATTGTCCCCGGACATTTTCGGATTATCGGCCCGGTCTTTTTCCGTTTTTCTGTGTCCGGCCCTCTCCCGCATCTTCAAGCACGGTATAGACCTCCGCCACATCTTTATATAAAATACCATCCAGATGATCAATCTCATGGCATAGAATGACCGCCAGAAATCCCTCTCCCTGAATTGCAATCTCCTTTCCCGCTTCATCCAGCGCTTTCACCAGAACACGCTGCGGCCTGCGCACCTGACCGCGATATCCTGGAAGAC
>USLW01000357.1 GCA_900555605.1 uncultured Clostridium sp.
GAACAATGCAGAGCGAAATGCCGCCCCATAGCAAATACTTGTTTGTATTGCCCGACGCTGTAACACTGTTATTGTCGTTGCCAGTCGGAATCTTTACATTCAAGTTAAAGGTGCTTGCGTTAATATCGTATTTTGATAAATCCCAAACCCCGTTGATAGCTACCCCACCATATGAATCAGCATATTTTTTTCTTTCATCAGAGATTGCTTTTTGATACATGCAGAACTCTTCTATCGGAAACAGGTATTCCCCTTCACCGAGTTCATAGTAATTATAATAAACGTAGTCACCTTTGTTTGTTTCATAATAAATCGCCGTACCCATATGATTTGTTTCGCCTGAAAGGTAGTAAGTATTATAAATTACTATATCTGATGAGACCTTTTCTATTATTTTGTCATTTTGAAAAGCATTCAATGCCTTTTGATTGCTGCTATATACTTCAAATTCGTGACATTCACCATCATAAATTGCCTTATATTCGAATAAGCCGTTTGAAGATTTCACAGCATAATAAATCTGTAATGCTTCATTGCCTGCCAATACCTCACTGATGTTGCTATATTCGGTAAAAGCAAAGCGTAATGGAATATTATAAATTCTTATAACCTCCTCATCTTCTTGCAAGGCAAGCTGTTTTTTTATTTCCTCACTGATCGTTGTTGAATCTTCTTTTTTCATATTGTCCTCCGCATAAATTGTAAGTGTCATACACGAGATAACAAGTAAGGTTACTGCTAATAATATAATTACTTTTTTCATAATAAACACTCCTTTATTAAATTATATCACGAAAATTCCCGCGGTATATATTATATTGTATGTCTAATTCCCGATTTGCGGAGTATTCTCCATTTTTCCATGCTTTAACAAGATTTGTAATGTTAAACGTATTATCTGAAACGGTAATAGATGTATAGATCGGTTGAGATTTTCCATTGTTTACATTTTAGAAATCAGAATCCATAGCCTTGTTGTGAACAGTGTAAAATTCGCCGCAACAGGCAAGTGAAATAAACCATTGTAAAAAGCGCAAAAACCGACTTACACAGCGGCTTTTGCGCTTTTTTAAAGGATTAATAAATGATACCTTTCACATGGTATGAAAAGCAAATTACTCAATTGCGGATCGCCGCTGTAATATGATATACTGTCAATTATAACCATATTTTTGGGCCCCTTGTAACACTGATTGGAATAAAACTCCATTTTTATTATATAAATATCATAAATAAATCGAACTGTCAACAGTTCATACAAAAACAAATAAATACTTACTCTACAAGACCCGTCTTTTGTATTTAGCACCATATTCTTTAAGAAAATAAAGAAGTCCATAATCCTTTGAACACCCTGAAAACGGGCGTTTTTTATTTTAAAGAAAACACTTGTAAAAAATGATTTTTCGCAGTATGGATACAAAAGTCAGGGTTTATTTGTAAAGCATGGCGCCATTGCACGGCAGAACAGCAGTGGCAAAAGGGAAACGATAAAATTTTCCCAAAGCTTCTCTGCTGTTTTCAGACCGCACGGAGCCGCCATCCGCCGTTTCCATATAAAAACAGCATATAAAATCACATAAATACAGAGCCAAACGTAACATCCGTACATAGACAAATAAAAGACCCGGATGGTATAATGGCCCAAAAAGAGGTGGAGCCTGACATGCAGAAGAATACATTTCAGATGATCTATGAAATTGTCCGGGAAATTCCCCGGGGAAAGGTTGCTACCTATGGCCAGATCGCAGGCATGACGGGTAATCCACGCCTATCGAGAGCCGTGGGATATGCGCTGCATGTAAATCCCGAACCCGGTATCATTCCCTGCCATCGTGTCGTCAAAAAAGGCGGGGTCCTCTCCGAAGCATTTGCTTTCGGCGGAATCAATCGGCAGAGGGCGCTTTTAGAGGCAGAGGGCGTCGTATTCACGCCGGAAGGAACCGTCGATATGACGCAATGCATGTGGTACGGATGGTAACGGAGGGAAAGGGCAGGTACATGTTCAATTATAAAATCACCCTACAGTATGATGGGACCGGAATCCAGGGCTGGCAGAAGCAGACCCGCACGCAGAATACAATTCAGGGAAAATTAGAAGCGATCCTTACGAAAATGACGGGCGTACAGACAGAGGTGCACGGCGCGGGACGAACGGACGCCGGGGTTCACGCTTATGGACAAACAGCAAATTTTAAACTGCGGGAAGCCATCCCGGAGCAGAAGATTCTTTCCTATCTCAATCGTTACCTTCCTCGGCAAATTGCGGTTACCGAAATCTGTCAGGTGCCGGAAAGCTTCCACAGCAGACTCAGCGCCAAGTCAAAAGTCTATCTGTACCGCATTTGGAACGGTCCGTACAGTCCTGTATTTGAGCGAAATTTTTTGTATCACATTCCCGAGCCGCTGGCAGTATCCCCCACCCGGACCGCCGCGGCATTTTTTATGGGCGAACATGATTTTCGTTCCTTTTCCGCAGACCGCCGCAGCAAAAAGTCCACGATCCGAACCTTGTTTCATACTGAGATTCAGACACTTTCTGCGCCTCTTGGTACAGAGGTGCGGATCATTCTGCACGGCAGCGGTTTTCTATACCATATGGCCCGGATTATTACAGGTACATTAATTGAAGCGGGCTTCGGCCTGCGGGCGGCGGAGGAGATTCCGGCGCTGTTT
>USLW01000358.1 GCA_900555605.1 uncultured Clostridium sp.
TTACAGTTCACTCCTCTCAAAGTCCAGCTTTTTCGCCATTTCCGATTGCTTGGACGGAAACAGATGGGCATAGCGATAGGTGATTTCGATGCTCTCGTGTCCAACCCGGTCCGCAATGGCCACAGCGGAAAAGCCCATATCAATCAGCAGGCTGATGTGACTGTGCCGCAGATCGTGGATTCGGATGCGTTTGACTCCGGCGGCCTTGGAGCCTCGGTCCATCTCGTGATGGAGATAGCTTTTGGTCACGGTGAAAATGCGGTCCTTCTTTTTCAGCCCGTAGAGCATTCCAAGATAGTCCTGCATTTCCTCGCAGAGAAACTGCGGCATCTTGATGGTACGGTTGCTCTTCCTGGTTTTCGGGCTGGTAATTACATCCTCACCGTGGAGCCGCTGATAGGACTTGTTGATCCGCACAGTGCTGTTCTGAAAGTCAAAGTCTGCCGGGGTCAGGGCCAGCAGCTCACCCTCACGGATGCCGCACCAATACAGCATTTCAAAGGCATAGAAAGAAACAGGCTTGTCCATCATTTCTGCGGCAAACTTCTGGTATTCCTCTTTCGTCCAGAACAGCATCTCCCGGCGTTCCTCGTTGCCCATATTTCCGGCCTTTGATGCGGGATTTGCCCGCAGATCGTAAAACCGCACAGCGTGATTGAAGATGGCACTGAGTTGGTTGTGCAGCGTCTTGAGATACGTCTGGGAATAGGGCTTGTGCTTCTCATCCCGATACGCCAGTTGCTCGTTCTGCCAGGCAATCACATCCTTGGTGGTGATCTCGCTGATTTTTCGCTGCCCGAAATAGGGGAGAATCTTGGTTTCCACAATGTTCTGCTTGGTGATCCAGCTGTTCTCCTTCAGCCGGGCTTTCATATCCTTGGTATAAATTTCGTAGAACGCCTCAAAGGTCATATCCATATCGGCGGCGTTCTGCATATGGAATTTTTGCTCCCAGTCCTGTGCGGCCCGCTTGGTAGCAAAGCCACGCTTGCACTTCTGTTTGCGTTCGCCCTTCCAATCCCGATAGCGGGTCATCACGTACCAGGTGCCAGTTTCTTTGCATTTGAAAACACCCATTTAATCAGTTCTCCTTTCTCGCTCCGTAGAGCCGTTCATTGAAATACTCCCGGTTGATTCGACCGGAAATGGTGATAAAGCCTTTGGATTTCAGCTCCTCGTTGAGCTGGCGAATGAGTTTGTAAGCGTAGGGCTTTGATACGCTCAGCTCCTGTGCCACTTCCTCGGCACGAAGAAATTTCGGTTCCATTCGGATACCCCCTTTCATTTACATATAGTTCTCTTATTTAGTGTCGGAGAACTTTCTGGCCGCATTCCGATTTGCTCGAGCGGGTACGCCATTACCGTGACGCACGACGGATATTCTGTTGTCCGCAAATAGCTTAACGTTATTTGCTTAATCATTATGCTAAACGAATTTGCTATTATCAAGAGGCTTGCGGGAAAATATTTAACTTTTTTGCTTTTGCTATCTTGATACAGCTTAAATCCATATGCTATACTGATTGTACAGTATCAAAACGAGGAGCGTAATCGCTATGGCAATCGGTGAGAGAATTCGGTTTTTCCGTAATCTGCGGGGAATGACGCAAAAATACTTGGGGCAGGTGGTCGGTTTCCCAGAAAAGACCGCCGACATCCGTATGGCGCAGTATGAGTCCGGCAGTAGAACGCCCAAGGCAGAACTGACGGAGAGTCTTGCCAGTGCGTTGGGTGTCTCGCCGCTGGCGCTGTCCGTGCCGGACATTGACAGCTATCTCGGTCTGATGCATACCCTATTTACCTTGGAGGATCGTTACGGCCTGACAGTGGAAACCGGCGAAACCGGCGTTTCACTGCGTGTTGACCCTCGCAAGGGAACGGACGCTGCCGAGCTTTCGGAAATGCTCGCTGCGTGGGCTGAACAATCCGAGAAATATCATAACGGCGACATTAACCGTGACGAATATGACAAGTGGCGTTACAATTATCCGAAGTATGATGAAGCTTTCGGATATAAAAAGATACCATCAATGGAATTTAGTGATGCAATGGTAGAGGCGTTCAAAGACCGGCTGAAGAACGACTAAACGGGGGAATTTATGACAGACTGGAAAAAATCTTTTTTGGAATCTTCTGTATTGGGACAATCAACAAACAAGTGCTGCCCATCGGAAGTGATAATAAAGTGCATTGAATTGGCATACTCAGATATGATGACGGCAGGTCGTTATTACAGCGCTTCTTTTCTGAATGACAAAAAGGAAATTTGCTCTGCTACAAACAGCGCCATTACTGAATCAAATTTTGTGTTTTCAAGAAAAATTATTAAAGATATTTCGTTGTTGTTTTGTGATAATACTATAGGCAATGACAATCATTATGTAACTGGGTTTGGACTCGCTCAAAAACTCATAAATATGACTTTCAAATATCTATATGTTTTTAGTGATTTGATATTTGTAGACAAAGCTATTCCTGATTTTTCATCGTGTGATTGCCCTCTTGACAGTATTATTATTAAAAAGCGCATATTAAGGATTGCGTTTGGAGCAAGCTTACTGAGCAACAATATCTGGAATGTCAAGCTAAAATAACAGAACTACTAAATGCAAATTCTTTAGATTTAGAGTTATCAAGGCTTG
>USLW01000359.1 GCA_900555605.1 uncultured Clostridium sp.
TATATGGTCGCCAGCGCCAGCCGTGCCAGCCGCTGTCCCACCGGATTTTTGTTTTTCGGATGCGCCCAATCGTCCTCGTCCTCCCGGAAGCCCACATCCATGGATACTGCGAGATAAGAATTCGGTATAATGCTAAGGGCCTGGTACTGCGCGTTTCGGATCTCAGGAAGCTGCGGCCAGTAGGAAAGCTGATTTTCTCCGTGAGAAGAAAGCTGCACGTTGTAAAATGGAAAATCATATTGCCAGCGCGTGCGCAGCTCTTCTACAAAGGCTTTCAAATCCCGCGCATAATTCCGGTACATATCTCCGGCAGCTTCCGATTCGCCCTGATAGAACAGCATACCGGTAAAGGGCAGGCCCACAAAAGGCGAAATCAGAGAATTATAATACCCGCCCACCGGAACGGTGACGGTATCGGAATAGCCGAGTTCATTGGCTGTTTCCGCGGGCAGCAACTCCCGCAGACAGGCGCCGCCTGCTGCCGCCATGATCATGCCGATGGGAACCTCCGGCAGATTTTTACGCAGCTCCATTGCAAAATAGTAGCCGATGGCTGAAAAATTCCCATAAGCGCCGCGCTCACAGCCGACCTGCCAGCGCCAGCGCGGATTGGTGACATCCTTTTGCGGCGCGCTATAATAGGCCGGATCTGAGATTACGTGGGTCCGTGTCTGCGTAAAAATCCGAATCTGGGAATCTGCTTTGATCTCATCTTTTAACGCAGACTGCTGTTCTTTTTCTAAATAAGCGATGGTGGGCGTAAGCTGCAGCTCTGCGTTCGACTGACCGGATACGATCCAGACGTCACCCACCAATATGTTATCAAAGACGGTTTCTTCTCCCTGAATCGGTTTGATTCTCATGGTCTGAGGTTCAGCAGTTTCCGGATGAGGAGAAAACTGCATTTTCCAGTTTCCGTCCGCTCCGACCACCGCGTATCGCGTCTCACCCATAAAATCTCCGTATAAAATACCGCCCGGCTGATCTGCCCATCCCCATACCGTGACGTATTGGTTGCGCTGTACCACCATATTCGAAGAAAAAGCCCTGGAAACCTGATAAGTAATCAATTCTGCGGGATCCTCCGGCTCCGGCTGCGGGGTAAGCGCCGGAAGGGGCGTGGCTTGAATCGTCGGACTGGGTCCGGCTGGATTCGGATTTGGATTCGGGTCTGTGCCGGTCTGACAGCCAAATGCCGTCAGCGGAATCGCGAATGCCAGACAGAGCAGCAGCAGCCTTCTGTACTGTATTTTACGCATAGTACCTCCTTCTGCCGCCGGAAACTGCCGCGGCGGCTCTTTTCCGTATTATTTTTATATAATCATTATAACATGGATACATTTTTAAATGAATAGGAGAAATGCATCGTGGATGCGACATTTCCTGCTGCCGGTGAGAGGCGCCGCGGACCCGGCTTGTCCCGCTGCTTGACCGGGACAGGCTGCGCCTTCTTATATGAAATTTGCCGTATGACGATGGTATCGTTTCTTCAATAGGAGGAAAATGCACAGGTGATCACCGAAGCTGCGGCAGGGAAAACGGGTCCGCTGCCGGCGGCAAACAGGTATTGTTCCGGCAGAGATAATACAGCGCGTCCTTTTGCGGAATCGGATAGGCAGCGGTAAAAGGGGCGATCTTTTCAAGTGCCGCTGCCGTTCTTTCGGTTTTCAGCAGCACGGTCCGTCCCGGATAATAACATGCCGCCTGATATTGCATAAGCTTCTCCGGAATGCCATTTTCTATCTCTGCGGAGGCCCCCCTGCCGCTTTTTCCGGCTGCGCAGCAAAGAAGCTGTTCAGAAGAAGAAAGCGCATCGAGCATAGCAACGGCGGCAAAGCAGTGTCCCATAGGATAATCCGCACCGGCTTCTACTAAAAACGCAAGCTGCGAGTCTGTATAGGAAAACCACTTGACAGATCCTGTTAAGGCTGCTAAACGCTGAAAAACAAAGGCTGCTACAGAATTTCCGGAGGGAAGCGCGCCGTCATAAGTTTCCTTGGGCCGCAGGAGCAGGGCTTCGCTGTCTGCTGCAGTCAAATAAAATCCGCCGCCGTGTTCGTCTTGAAAATATTTTGGAATCTGTTCCGCGAACCGAACCGCGCCTATGAGATGATGGGGCTCCCATGTGGCTTCATATAAATGCAGCAGCGCAAAGGCGCGGTATGCATAGTCATCTATCGTACCGGTGCCGCGGCTGCGGCCTTCGCGCCGGGAAATCCAGAGACGGCTTTCAGAATCCGTTAGAGACGCAGACAGAATTTGATCCGCACGCAGCGCGGCATCAAGATAGGCGGGAACTCCGAAGGCTGTATAAGCTTTTGCAAGTCCGGCGATCATCAGGCAGTTCCAGCCTGTTATGATCTTGTCGTCGGTCAGCAGCGAATACCGCTTCAGTCGGTAATGATATAGTTTTTCGCATATTTTTCTGATCTGGGGCAGTTCGGTCTGCCAATCGCCGTTGTGCAGAAGATTCGGAATATTCCGGCCCTCAAAGTTGCCTTCTTCGGAAATGCCGAACCGACTGCAGAACAGTGCGGCTTCTTCCTGCGTCAATACTTGCCGGAGTTCTTGTGAATCCAGCAGATAATAGGCGCCTTCGCGGCCGCCGCTGTCTGCATCCTGCGCGCTG
>USLW01000360.1 GCA_900555605.1 uncultured Clostridium sp.
TGATGGTAGCCAAATACTTCTGGCCGTCTGCAATGGGGCCGGTCTGCGCCCAGCCGATGTAACCTTCGGCGTTGTGGGTATCCAGGCCAAGCTCTGCGGCAATTTCCAGGGCTTTGTCCAGCGCAGCCTTGGGGCCTTTGCCAAACGGTGCGCCCGGCTCCGGCGTGCCCTCAACGCTCGGCACAGCCACAAGGCGGGTAATATCACGTAGAATGTTATCACGGTTATTTTCTGCAAATGCGTCAATCGACGCCCAGCGGGAATCTAGCATGGGGTTATCCTCCTGATTCAGCTGCCGGTACGGCAGACAAATTTGTATACAGCTATTATAACACGAACAGGCCAAACTGCAAGCAGCAGGCTGGCCGGGGACAAAATGGCAGTTATTTGTCCTTTGATTTGCCAAACACAAGGCAGAGCCCAGCGATGCCAACGCACAGTCCGACAAATGCATACGGAATATCTGACATGCTGGCAAAAATCGTATCATTCAGTCCATCCTGCGCGCAGCTGAGCAGAATGCCGAACAATAGCAATGCGATACCTTTGATTTTGTCTTCCATTGGGAACCTCCTACATTTGATTGTGGTAAAAAAGTTATGATATGGCAGTACGTTTGATATGGGCAGGTTTTATGTTCTCATCTCAAAGCGCTCTTTTCATCATTTTGGGGTGGACGGACATAACGCAGCATGCCTTCTTCGCAGGCACCGAATCGTAAATAGTTGAATTTTGCTTCATTCAGTGTTATTCCATGGTTAGAGTCGCTGGGTTCATCATTAGAAGCAATGAATGGGTCATTCTCCCAAAAACAGACAGGGCAAATATACCCGCAGTCTTCGCCTGGTGAAACGTTATAGGTGAAATATCCACAACAAGGACATTGATATTTTTTCAAGATATGATTACCTCTGCAAACTGGAACTTGTCGGGTTCTTTACATAGATAAAATATTAATTTTTCTTTCCACACCTAAAAAAAATAAAGTCTGGCTGATGAATAACTCCTCCAAACATATCTGGTCGCTTTTCTCTAATTGATTCTGGTACTTTTGATTCCTGACATTCCTCAATAATAAATCCAGCAGAAACAATATCATTTATTAATGTTGAAATCGTTCTATGATAAAGTTCATATTCATCTACTACCCAATGAATAACACGCTTACCCTCTATTCCGTAATTTCGTAGATTAGCATATAATCTTTCTCCAGTTTCTGTTCTGGTATATCTGTCGAAAGTCCCATCATATGCTGTACTTATTGGGTGTGACATCGAAAAAACACATTTGCCATTTTCATTCAAGTGACTATAAATCTGTTTCATAAGCCTTTCAAAATTTTCTACATAATCAAAAGCCAATGAACTTGTAATAACATCAAACTTTTCCTCTAAATCATCCAATTCTTCAAAAGCCAGCCTTCTGTATTCAATATTAGAGGCAGCATTATTTTTTCTTGCATATGCTAACATTTTTTCCGATATATCAATTCCAAGAACGGATAACGCCCCTTTCTTTGAATATTGAAGTGCATGTTGCCCCATACCACATCCAATATCTAATACTTTCTTTTTATATAGTTCAGGTATCATTCCTAATATTATTGGTGTCTCAATAATATCATTAAAATTGATTTCTTTGCTACGTATTTTCTCGAAGTTTTCGTAAAATAAATCATTATCATAAATATTTTGTTTTGACATTCTGCAACCAGCCTTTCATATAAAAAATTATTTTTTGTTTTCTTCTACTTCCATCTTCTTGTCTTTCGGGCAACAAGCATCCTTCTCTTTCAGCTCGGTCAATTCCGATTTGCGAAACACAAGTTTATTTTTCTTCCATTTTGTCTAAAAGCAGATTGATTTTTTTGAGAATCAAGTATGTGCAGGAAATAATGAGAGAGATTAACAGTGTGACTGCTGTATAAAGTGGGTAAAAATAAGAGTTTATAAAGTCATCTCCACCAGGAATCAGTGACCCAACAAGTCCACCGAATAGAAGATTTCCATATAAGAAAACAAAAAAGCTGATACATCCAATCATGACTGCTTTAGATGATGGTTTCATATTGAAAATACCTCCTATTCCAGATAAAACACTCCATCGGGGTTATAACTCGTTCCGTCTGCAGTGATTTCAATGCCGTAGTGGTCGTAAACATTTCCCTCAGTATCCATATCGATCCAGCGATTGTTCAGATCCTGCTCACTCATCATGCAATAGCCAACGCACGCCGGATCGTTAAAGTAAAATACATAACCCGGCTCCTGCTTCTGGTAGCCGACACAGATGACCCAGTGCCCCTCGGCCAAATAGGTGTCCGCATCATCGGAATTTTGGGTGTTGTAGCCATCCTCTGCCGCGGCCCATGCCTGAATGCAGAGCAGCACAGGGTGCCCCTGGTACAGAGCCGAAGCCAGTTCTGGCGTGGTTCGGTTCTCCTTTGCCGTGACGGTTACGCTGTTTTCCTCAAAAAAGCTGACAATGCTGCCTGGCGGGGTTCCGGCTTCCTCGTTGGTGCCAAGTTCTTCCTCATAGGCGGCAAGGTTCCAATCGGCCTGGTATGGGTCCAGCCAGTTCATCACCATCTGCACGCAGGTGGTCCCGCAGGTGTAGCCGCCATACT
>USLW01000361.1 GCA_900555605.1 uncultured Clostridium sp.
GTGAAGAAGTAATGAAGGGCAAGAGATGGGACCTTCCGCAGAAGTTCCGGCAGCATTTAGAAACAATCTGAAATCCCTGAAGGGGGATCAGGTCTTTGCTTCTAATTTATAGCCGAGTTTGCGCAGCGTTGCAATTTCTGCTTTTGAACCGAGGAAGTGCAGCTTTTTTCTTAAAAACGAGATATAGGCCTCCACGTTGTTGTCTTCTGCTTCTGAATGAAATCCCCAGACCTTGACAATCAGGTCTTCCTTGGGCACAACCGTTTTTACAGAAGACATCAGGAGCTTCATCACTTCAAATTCTTTAAAATTTAAACGGACGGATTTTGCTCCGCAGGATAGGTCGCATGTTCCGAGATTTAGAATCAGATCCTCGAATTCCATCTGTGTAAGGATCACTTCACCCTGTCTGCGGGACAGCGCGCGCACGCGGGCCAGCAGCTCCTCCGGCGCAAAGGGCTTTGTCATATAATCATCTGCGCCGCAGTCGAGTCCCGTCACCTTGTCCGGCACGGAATCCTTTGCAGTGAGCAATAAAATCGGCGTCTGGACATTCTGCCTTCTTAATTCCGAAGCAACGGAAAAACCGTCGCGCTTGGGCAGCATGACGTCTAAAATAATCACATCGTAGATACCGCTGCACGCGTAATCCAGCCCGTCCTGTCCGTCATACACGAGATCTACCATATATTTTTGTTCCCTGAGGATCTGGGAAAGCGCATCCGCCAGCCGGATATCGTCTTCTACCACTAAAATTTGCATAAGAATCATCCTCTCCCCGACGGACCGTATCCCGCCGTGCCTGCCATACAGAAGCGATGATACGCCGTATATCTGAAATCAAGCTGAAAAACGCGAGATCTTCCTGATGTTTCTGACGCGGGGGCCGGTCTTACACGACAGCCTCCAGAACCTTTCCTACGGCATCATGGATGACGAGAGCAGCCAGTGTATCTGCCGCAGTCGGCTCATAATTGATCATTACCAGCCGGTCCCCCTGAAAATGATATATCAGAGAGGAGGCGGGGAATACCGATAAGGATGTTCCGCCTACGATCAGCATATCCGCATGCCGGACAGCCGCTTCCGCAGCGCGGAAGGCGTCTTCAGGGAGTGCCTCGTCAAATAGAGTAACATCCGGCTTAATGATGCCGCCGCACCTGCTGCAGCGCGGAACCCCGGTACTTTCCGCGATATATGACAGCTCGTACTTGGCGCCGCAGCTGATACAGGTGTTCCGATGGGCCGAGCCATGCAGCTCAAAAACACGTTTGGAGCCGGCCGCCTGATGAAGCCCGTCAATGTTCTGCGTAATGACGCATGTCAGCTTTCCTGCTGCCTCGAGCTTGGCCAGCGCATAATGTGCGCCGCCGGGCTTTGCATCGGGATAGAGCATTTTACTTTTATAAAATGCATAAAAAAGATCCGGATGGGCCATGAAAAAGGAATGGCTCACAATGCGCTCCGGAGACAATGCTCCGAAATTTTCCCGGTATATTCCCGAGGCACTGCGGAAGTCCGGAATTCCGCTCTCTGTTGAAACGCCTGCGCCGCCGAAAAATACAATCCGGCTGCTGTCCGCCAGCATTTTTTTCAGCCTGGAAAGCGCGTCCTCTGATCCTGACATAGAGATTCCCCCTTTGACGCGCATAACGCAGCGCCGCATTTTATGCCTCTATCTTACAGCAGTCCGCGCAAAAACGCAAAGACATGACCCCTTTTTCAGATTTTTTTCAGATTGCTTTTGTAAAATATGCGTGTAATCCGCAGCTGAACCGCGTAAAATGCGCCAAGCGCAGGCGGTGCTTTATGTGCAGCTCACGGATGCGATTGATGTAAAAAGGAGAAATCACCATGGGACAGGATCAAAATATTTTTCAGCGGTACGAAAAGAAGTATATGCTCAATGATGGGCAATACATGCGTCTGACCGACCGTCTGTCGGGCCGGATGCAGCCGGATGCCTACGGAAAAAGTACGATCTGCAATGTCTATTTTGATACGCCGAACCGGCGGCTTATCCGTGCTTCTCTTGAAAAACCGATCTATAAAGAAAAACTGCGGCTGCGAAGCTACGGCGTGCCTGCGGCGGATACGCGGGTTTTTGCGGAATTGAAGAAAAAGTTCCGCGGGGTGGTGTATAAACGTCGGATCGGCATGCCGCTTTCCGCCGCGGAAACATATTTATACCGCTGCGGACGCCCTCCGGCGCCGTGTCAGATCACGCGTGAGATCGACTGGTTTCTGCACTATTATCAGGATCTAAAACCGGCCATGTATCTCTCATATGAACGGACGGCATTTTACCAAAAGGAGCAGACGGGGCTGCGCATTACCTTTGACAGTAATATTCTGTGGCGGGAGGAGGCGTTATCTTTGTCCGCCGGTACCTATGGGCAGGCGCTGCTGGAACCCGGGCAGCATTTGATGGAGATCAAGATTCCCGGTGCGCTGCCCCTTTGGCTGACGGAAATCCTGGACGTGCTGCAGATTTATCCCATATCGTTTTCCAAATACGGAACTGCCTATATGAGGCGCTGCGGGGCTTCGGCTGCCGCGGTGCCGCTGCCGGCCCCCTCCGGAGAGCGGCTTTCTGCG
>USLW01000362.1 GCA_900555605.1 uncultured Clostridium sp.
CGTCAACCGTGCCGCCCGGCTCGGAAAGAATCCCTTCAACGACTGCCAAATACTGCCGGAACATCGTATGCGTCTGCAGCTGCCGCGACAAGCATATGTGTGCATGGTTATTCTTTGCCGCAACGAGCAAACCGGTGGTATCTTTATCAATCCGGTGCACGATTCCCGGCCGCCTGACTCCGTTAATATCGGATAAATCGCTGCAATGATACAAAAGCGCATTCACCAGCGTCCCGCTGATATTTCCCGCCGCAGGATGCACCACCATGCCGCGGCATTTATTAATCACAATTACATCCTGATCTTCATAGATAATATCAATGGGGATATTTTCCGGCAGAATTTCTGCCGGCTCAGGCTCAGGCACCAGCACGGAAAGGCAGTCCTCAGCTTTTACACGGTAATTCGGCCGGCTGCGTGCACCGTTTACCAGAATACATCCCTCTTCTATCAGCTTCTGTCCGTAACTGCGGCTCGAAAGGCCGGCCATCGGATGCTTTGCCAGATATTGATCAAGCCGCTCTCCTGCTTCTTCCGGCGGGACAGTCAGAAAAATGCGATCTTCTTCTGTCATATTATATAAAATCATGAGCTTGTCCTTCCTGTGTATTTCCGTATCTGCCGCTTGATTTCTCTAATCTTTTTCTTCTGTTTTACACTCGGAGGGGGAATCTGCCTCCGCATGAAAAAATTCTGTATCCGCCTGCGGCGGTACTGCTCCGCCGCCTCTTTCCAACTCCGCGGACCGCGTCTTCGTATGCATCATACGGCTGGCATAGGTATCCGGCCGTATGACAGAACCGTTCTTCAGGAAAAACAATACATAAATAAGCAGCAAAAAACACCCTACCGTTATACACATATCCGCAAAGTTAAAGTTTGGGAAGCGATAGCCGAAAATATGAAAGCTCAAAAAATCCACCACATACCCATTCCTCACACGATCAATTACATTTCCCGCCGCGCCGCTCAGAATCAAAACCAGGCATGCAGAAAAGATGCGTGAGGAAGATGCATAAATGAGGTAAGCGATCAGCAGCGATGCAAGAATGGTGAAAACAGCCAGCCATGCAGTATGATCAGCAAAAATCCCCCAAGCCGCGCCGGTATTTTCTGCGTATTCCAGCTGAAAAAAACCTTTTATAACTGTAATTGTGTGATTCTTTATTTCCCGGGAAATCACCCATTTTGTGAATTGATCAACGCAAGCCAATGCCGCCGCGCCTGCGCAGCAAATCAGAAAGCGCCGCCAAATGATACCTTTTCCTATCTGCTTTTGTTCCTGCTTCATATTCTTCACCCTATCCCCTATTCCCCTATAAATGCAGATTCGAACTTTTTATGGCGCCGGGGCTTCCGTAGACTGCGTGCCGACCGTATAAATATGCCATTTTGAAAAGTCTCCCAGCGGATCCCACGCACATACGAGATCGATGCCTTTTATCTGATCGGCGGCGGTAACAGCACCGCTTCGAAAATACAATCCGAACATCGGCAGCTCGTCCTCCAATATCTGTCGGATCTGCGTTGTTATCGGTTCACAATATGCAGAAAGATCCGTAAAATCTGAACCCTCATAGGCCAGATACAGCGCGTTGGACAACGTATCCAGCCGGCTGTTGGTATACCCGCAAAAATTCAGGCTCCCGCGGCTGCCGAATACAGCATAAAAGTCAGGCCAAAAGCCGACATTTAATTTTACGGCGGCGATAGAATAGTTCCGGCTGTTTAATGCCGTTTCAAATTGACCGCCGTCGATTGTGGTCACTGACAAGACAATACCAAACTCCGCCAGCTGCTGTTTCAAATAATTAGAAAGATATGCCATCTCCATATCAGCGGCAGAGATCAGGCAGGTGACCGTAAGCCTGTTTTTCTTAGCAGTATCGCCGGTCTTATACCAATATCCCGTTGCAGGATCCTTCTGATATCCCGCCAGGCCCAGATAATAAAAAACCTGCTCCTCATCCTTTTCATAAACACTCCCGCGTTCACGCCAGTAATAGGTTCCGGAAAACACAGGCCATTTAGCCGCCGTCCCCCAGCCTGAAGCACCGATATTTACCGCGCCGCTGCTGTCAAAGCAATAGGAAAGCGCTTTTCTGACATTCAGATCATATATCGGATCTCCGCTGTTTTTTGCCGTCAGATTCGGGACCAGACAAACAAAGCCTCTATCCGCATATTTATACGACTGATATCCGGCTTTCTGCGCATATTGCGCTACAGATTCCTCGCGGAATACAAACAAATCTGCATCTGATTCATTCTTTTCACGTTCATTTGCGAATTGGAGAAGTGCAATCGTATCGATATACGGCAGGTCAGACCAGTAGTCCGTATTTCGCTCAAACCGGATGCAGCTTTCCGAATGATCCAGGTACCGGTACATCCCGGTTCCCACCGGCGCACGGTCGTCAGCAGTGCCCCCTTTTAAGATCGGAAAATATAATTTACACGGTAAAAACGCATCCGGCTGGGATAGCGTAAAGCGAACGCTGTATTCTGATGTGGCCGTACAGCTTAGGACGCCGGCAACACACGGCCCGTAAGAACCGCCGTTTTGTATCAGCCA